>NZ_JBFUGE010000520.1:0-4304 GCF_056403075.1 Ideonella sp. P3_A4
GACAGGATGCGACGCCACCGGGTGCTGGGCCAGCGACGGTACGCGCCTGGAGAAGTCGGGGCCGAACCTGATCGGCCCACGCGGCACCTGCACGATGCAGGGCGCGGTGCTGCGTTGTCCCCAGTAGCCACCGAGATCGAGAGACGCATGGCTGGGCACGGCGCTTGCCATGTGCCCCAGCATGCGCACCGCCCTTTTCGCGTTGCTGTGTTCCACGGCATTCGCCGCCGCAGCTCAGCAGCCCGACGGGGACGCAGCGACGACTGAGACGGACAAGAGCTATCTGTGGCCCGCGCTTGAAATCGTCGGTTTCGACCTGCTGCTCAGCAACTACAACCGGCAGTTCAGCGGCACGTCGGACTACGACGTCAGTTGGTCGTCGATCCGGCGCAATCTGCGGGGGCCGTGGGTGGTCGACAACGACCCGTTCCGAGTCAACCAGTTCGCCCACCCTTACCAGGGTTCGCTCTACCACGGCGCGGGCCGCTCGACCGGGCTGAGCTACTGGGAAGCATCGGCGCTGACCTTCGTCGGCAGCGCGTGGTGGGAAATCACCGGCGAGAAGACGCCACCGGCCAAGAACGACCAGATCGCCAGCGGCATCGCCGGCAGCTTTCTCGGCGAGCCCTTGTTCCGCATGGCCCGGCTGGTGCAAGACCGCAGCGACCTGCCCGACAGCTGGCGCCCGTGGCTGGCAGCGGCCATTTCACCGTCGGTGGGCCTGAACCGGCTGGCTTTCGGCTCGCGCTTCGAGGGCTCTTTCTCCGACCACAACCCCGCCTACAGCGGCCGGCTGAACCTCGGCTGGTCCCACGCGGTGCGAGAGGATTTCGGCCTCGCCCACGACTTCAAGACCGACGCTTTCCAGGCCGACTACACGCTCGACTACGGCCTGCCGGGTCAGCCCGGCTACCACTACAGCCGCCCGTTCGACTACTTCAGCTTCCAGACCCTGCTGTCCAGCGCCAACGGCGTTGAAGCGCTCGGCTCGCGCGGGCTGCTGTTCGGCACCGACTACGCGGTGGGCGACAACTACCGCGGCATCTGGGGGCTTTACGCCGGCTACGACTACTTGTCGCCGCAGATCTTCCACGTCTCGACGACCGCGTTGTCGCTCGGCACCACCGGCCAGTGGTGGGTGTCGCCCAAAGTGGCCTTGCAGGGAACGGCGCTGGTCGGGCTCGGCTATTCAGCCGCGAGCACAGCGCGCAAGGTGGTGACCGACACCTCTGAATACCACTACGGGATGGCACCGCAGGTTGCCCTGGCACTGCGGGTGATCGGCGGCGACCGGATGATGCTCGACGTCTCCGCGCGGATGGTCTCGATGGGCAACATCAACCGCCGTGCGGCCGGGCGTGACGACATCTCGCGCATCGCCACCGCGCTCACCTGGCGCCTCCAGGGGCGGCATGCCATCGGCGTCAACTACGTCTGGTCGCACCGCGAAGCGGACTACCCGTCCGCACCTGGCACTCGTCAGCAAACGCTGGGAACGGTCGGCATCTACTACACGCTGCTCGGCCAACATGGGGTCGAAGCCGTGGACTGGCGCACCACCGAGGCAGCGACCGACCACTGATCAGCGGTCGTCGGTGCCGCCCTGGGCCTTCAGCGCATCGATCAACACCCGCGTCTTGCGCGGCATGTGGCGCGCCGCCGGGAACACCGCGTGGACGCCGCCGGTGGGCAGGTGCCACGCCGGCAGCACCTGCACCAGGCGACCGGCCGCCAGATCGTCGGCGACAACGAAATCCGGCAGGATCGCCAAGCCGCCGCCGGCCAGCGCAGCACTGCGCAACGCCGACGCGGTGTTGGTCGACATCGTTGGGCGGAAGCGCACGTCGATCGGTTCCTGGCCCTCGGTGGCGAAGGTCCACGCCGCCGCATGCGGCAGCACCGTCAGCGCGATGAACGGCCAGCTGTCCAAGTCAGACGGTGATGCCGGTGCCGGCCGCTCACGCAGCAGCGCCGGGCTCGCCACCAACCGGTCGACAAAGCTGCCGATGCGCGTCGCACGGTGGCCTGAGTCCGCCAGCCTGCCGACACGGATGGCCACATCGATGTGGTCGGCCACCAGGTCCATCACGCGGTCGGCGGCCAGCAGCTCGACATGCAGTTCGGGGTATTGCCGCTGCAACGCCACTGCCACCGGAGCGAGCACCATCGCGCCGTAATCGATCGGCGCTGTCACGCGCAAGGTGCCGCGTGGCGCCTTGGTTGCTTGTGACGCCGCTTCGATCGCCGCCTGCGCATCGGCCACGATCTGCTTGGCGGCGTCGTAGAAGGCTTCGCCGGCCTCGGTCAAGCGCAGCGAGCGGGTCGTGCGCAGCAGCAGGCTTGCTCCCACCTCCTCTTCCAGCCGCTGCATGTGCGCACTGACCATGGTCTTGGCCACGCGAAGCCTGGCGGCCGCAGCGGTGAGTGACCCGGCCTCGACCACGGCCACGAAGACCGCGAGTCGGTTCAGGTTGACGTCGGCAAGCGAACTGATTTGGTGTCCTATCCCGCGGAAACTGCCTCGATCTGGGGACCTTCCATCATCGGTGGACAGTGCGTCAAGAATTCTAGGCCTTCTGTTTCGCACCACCGACCATTACGCTGACTGACATCGTTATTCCGGTGACCACCATGACTACGAATTTCCGTCTGCCCACCATCGCCCACCGCCATGTCGACGTCGATGGGCTCAAGGTGTTTTACCGCGAGGCAGGACCAGCCGATGCGCCGACGCTGCTGCTGTTGCACGGCTTTCCGTCGTCGTCGTACCAGTTCAAGCGCCTGATGGAAGCGCTGGGCGATCGCTACCACGTCGTCGCGCCCGACTACCCCGGCTTCGGCTACAGCGATGCACCTTCACCGGCGACCGCCGGCGGCACGTTCACCTACAGCTTCGACAGCCTGGCCGACGTGATCGAAGGCTTTTGCGACGCGCTGGGCCTGCACCGCTTCGTCGCCTACCTGTTCGACTTCGGCGCGCCGGTGGGCTTTCGCATCGCGATGCGCCACCCTGAGTGGTTTGCCGGCCTGGTGATCCAGAACGGCAACGCCTACGCCGAAGGCATGAGCGCGATGGCGCGTGACCTGGCTGCGCTGCGCCCCGGAGCGCCCGGGGCGGAAGATGCGGTGATGGGCGTGCTGACGCCCGAGGTCACGCGCAGCCAGTACCTCACCGGTGCGCGGCAGCCCGAGAACATCTCGCCGGACGGCTGGACGATGGACCAGCAGTTCCTCGAACTGCCCGGCCGCAAGCGCATCCAGGTCGACCTGGCGTTGAACTACCACAGCAACGTCGCGCAGTACCCGCAATGGCAGGCCTGGCTGCGCGAGCACCAGCCGCCGGCGCTGGTGCTGTGGGGCCGCAACGACCCGTTCTTCGTCGAGGCCGGCGCCCACGCCTACCAGCGCGACCTGCCGAACGCGTCGGTGCACCTGTTCGACACCGGCCACTTCGCACTGGAAGAAGACGTGACGGCCATCGCACCGCTGGTCGCCGCCTTCATCGACTCGATCTGAGCTTCAGGGCACGCCCAGCACGCGCGCGGCCAGCTCGGTGTCCATGTACTCGACCAGCTCGCGCAGTTGCCCGCCCTCGACGCGGAAGACCATGCAGTAGTGGTTGTCGTAGCGCTGTCCGCTCTTGGTCATCACGTTGCCGCGGCACTGCACGACGACCTTGTCACCCTCGGCGATGAAGTCGTCGGCCTGGTTGGTATAGKTCGTCTCGAACCGTTCGTACAGCGGCTTCAGCAAATCCTGCAGCACCGCCTGCTTGCCCCGCCATTCGCGGGACCAGGCCCCCTGGCCGGCGATCTTCCAGCAGAAGTCGTCGGCCATCGCGTCGCGAAACGGGCGGCCGTTGCCCTGGGCCAGCTCGGTGAAGATGGCTTGCAATAGCTGCTTGTTGCGCTGGGTGGTGGTGGGGGCATCGAGTTCGCGCTTCATCGTGTCTTGCCTTTCCGGGCTGGTGAAGGGGTGGCCGTGATGGTGGTCAGCGTGTCCAGCGGCGGCCGCTTGCCGCTGCTGATCCACGTGCCATAGAAATCGATCTTGTCGTCGAGCAGGGTCAGCGCCTCGGTCCATTCGGCAATCGTCTGCTGCACGCGTTCTCGGTGCGCCTTCAGCATCGCCTGGCGTTGCTTCAGCGTGGCCTTGCCCTGCTGCACCAGCGCGGTGTATTCGCGCATCTCGGCGATGCTCATGCCAGTGCGGCGCAACCGGTCCATCAGCAGCAGCCAGCCCACGTGAAGCTCGCTGTAGCGGCGGCGGCCGCCGGTGTCGCGCTGCACGCCGGGCACCAGCCC
>NZ_JBFUGE010000521.1:0-4290 GCF_056403075.1 Ideonella sp. P3_A4
GGCGACCGCGAATGGGGCCTGCGCCCGCACCCCCGAGCCACCCACCAAGGCACCCGGGTGGCATGCAAAGGCGAGGTACGCCACCGACAGTGCTTCAGGGCGGTGGTGGTGCCCCCGGGCGCAGGTTCCATTCGCGGTCGCCCCCACGTCGCTAGGGCACCACGATGTTGATGCGGCTGTCCGTCGCTTGACGCGACCGTGCCCCGCGAGCGTGGGCCGGAGAACGGGGGCACCGCCGCCGCCCTGCCGCCACCACCTGGGCAGTCCGAACGCGCGCAGACAGGCCGAGGCGTCATTCCAGCCCAGCCAGCGCCGACAGCGCCTCGCCGAACGCCGCGAGCAGCCGGTCGACATCGGCATCGGTGGTGTCGGGGCAGACCAGCATCATGTTGTGGAAGGGTGTGATCATCAAGCCGCGGTTGAGCAGGAACAGGTGCAGTGCTTGCTCCAGTTCGTCGTCCATCGCGGCGCCGGCTTCTGTGCCGTTGCGCGGTGGGGTGGCGCAGAACTGGAACTCGCAGCGCGCGCCGACTTGCGTCACACACCAGGGCAGGCGGTGGCGCGTGATCACGGCGCGTAGGCCTTCAGCCAGCCGCGTGCAGCGCGAGTGAAGTGTCGCGAAAACGGCTGGCGTCATCAGCTCGGTCAACGTCGCACGCATCGCGGTCATGGCCAGCAGATTGGCGGTTAGGGTCGTGCCGATGCCRGAATGCCCGGGCGGCGCAGCGCGCTTGGCAGCTTCGGCCCGCGCTGCGAGTTCAGCGCTGAAGCCATAGGCCGCGCAGGGCATGCCACCACCCAACGGCTTGCCGACGACCACCGCGTCGGGCGTCAGGCCATGGGCACGCGCATAGCCGCCCGGCCCGCTGCTGATGGTGTGCGTTTCATCCATCACCAGCAGACTGCCGTGGCGGTGGATCAGCTCAATCGCGCGTTCCCAGAAGCCGGGCTCGGGCAGCACCATGCCGATGTTGGTCATCACCGGCTCAGCCAGCACGCAGGCCACGTCGCCCGGCGCGAGCGCTGCTTCCAGCGCGGCCAGATCGTTGAACTCGACGACGCGTGTGGTTCGGGTCAGGTCGTGCACCTGGCCAAGCAGGCTGCCGCGCTGCTGCGGATGGCCATCTACCAGGTCGACGAACACGTCGTCGACGGTGCCGTGGTAACAGCCGTTGAAGACCAGCAGCACCTTGCGGCCAGTGGCCGCGCGCAGCCAGCGCAGCACGAAGCGGTTGGCGTCGGTGGCCGTCATCGCGAACTGCCACTTCGGCAACCCGAAGCGCTCGGCCAGCAGGGCAGAGACCACCGCTGCGTCCTCATTGGCCAGCATCGTCGTCAGGCCGCGTTCGGCTTGGCGCTGCAGTGCGGCGGTGACAGCTGGCGGTGAGTGGCCGAACATCGCGCCGGTGTCGCCGAGGCAGAAGTCGACCCGCTCGTTGCCGTCCACATCGACCAGCCGCGCGCCCTGGGCCTCCGCGACCTGTAGCGGGAAGGGCGTGGCCCAGTCGTTCATCCAGTGCAGCGGCACGCCGAACATCAGGTGCTGGGCAGAGGTGGCGGCCAGCGCGTGCGAGCGTGAGTTGGCGGCTGTGTAGCGGGCGCGCTCGGCCTGCGTCACTTCGCGCACGCGAGCGTCGGCCACGCCGGTGCGTGGGAGTGTCTTCGTCATCGTCGTCAGACCAGCAGCAGCAGGTGCTCGCGCTCCCACGAGCTGATCACCCGGTTGTACGTGGCGTATTCGAGCTCCTTCACCGCGCAGAAGGCGTCGACGAAATGCCCACCCAGCACTTCTTTCACGGGCTCGCAGGCGCGCATCGCCGCGATCGCGTCTTCCAGATGGCGCGGCAGTTCGTGGCTGACGTTCCATGCGCTGTCGGCCGTCGGTTCGCTGGGCTGCAGCTTGTCGCGCATGCCCAGCCAGCCGCAGGCCAGCGTGGCAGCCATCGCGAGGTAGGGGTTCACGTCAACACCGGGCACGCGGTTCTCTATCCGGCGCGATTCGGGGCCCGACTTGGGCACGCGCAGGCCGCAGGTGCGGTTGTCGTGGCCCCAGCGCACGTTGATCGGCGCCGACATGAAAGGCGCCAGCCGGCGATACGAGTTCACATAGGGCGCGAACATTGGCATCAGCTGCGGGATGTAGGTCTGCAGCCCGGCCAGGTAGTGCATGAACAGCTCGCTGGCCGAGCCGTCTTCGCGGCTGAAGACGTTGCGGCCGTCTGAAGCGCTCAGCAGGCTCTGGTGGATGTGCATCGCGCTGCCCGGCTCCTGCTCCATCGGCTTGGCCATGAAGGTGGCGAACACGCCGTGGCGCAGCGCCGTCTCGCGCACCGTGCGCTTGAACAGGAACACGCGGTCGGCCAGGTCCAGCGGCTCACCGTGGCTGAAGTTGATCTCCATCTGGCCTGGGCCGGCCTCGTGGATCAGCGTCTCGACGCCGAGCTGGTGCACCTCACAGAACTGCGACAGCTCCATGAAGAAGGGGTCGAAGTCGTTGACCGCGTCGATCGAGTAGCTCTGCCGCCCGACCTCGGGCTTGCCGGTGCGGCCCAGCGGCGGTTGGAGCGGCTCGTGTGGGTTCTGCTGGCGAGCGACGAGGTAGAACTCCATCTCCGGCGCGACGATCGGCTTCCAGCCTTGGCCTTCGTAAAGCGCGAGCACCCGCCGCAGCACGGCGCGCGGCGAGAGCTCGACCGCGCGGCCGTCCCACTCCTGGCAATCGTGTATCACCACCGCCACCGGCTCTGCCGCCCAGGGCACCACGCGCACGGTGGCCGGGTCCGGCAGGCAGACCATGTCGGGGTCGGTGTCGCCCACGAAGGGGCCGTTGTCGGGCTGTTGGCCGTTGACGGTGTTCAGCAGCACGCTCTTCGGAATGCGCATCTCGCCGGCCGCCAGAAACAGGTCGCGCGGCAGGATCTTGCCGCGCGCGATGCCGGTCATGTCGGGGATCACGCACTCCACCTCGTGGATGCGGTGGCGGGCGAGGAATTCTTCGATGCTGGAGCGGTTCATGCCGCCGATCTTAACCAATCTCGATGGATGTGATCACAAACCATCATTGTTTCGTGGGAGATAGGATCAAGAATCCAATGGTGTGATCACGTCGGTGGCCACGGCGGGGCGCTGTTGCCTGGCACGTCGGTGGCTCGACCGCCACCACGGCGGCCGCCTCACGCATTAGCATCACGCCCCATGAGCATCCTCTTGCTGAACGGCCCGAACCTGAACCTGCTGGGCACGCGCGAGCCGCACATCTATGGCGCCGACACGCTGGCCGATGTGGAGCGGCGTTTCGTCGACGAGGCGGCCGCGCTGGGCCTGAAGGCGCTGTGCTTCCAGAGCAACCACGAAGGTGCTCTGATCGACCGCATCCACGCGGCGCGGTTGGATGGCACGCAGGCGATCGTCATCAACCCCGGTGGCCTGACGCACACCAGCGTGTCATTGCGCGATGCGCTGGCCGGCGTGGCGCTGCCGGCGGTCGAGGTGCACATCAGCAACGTGCACAAGCGCGAAGAGTTTCGCCACCACTCGTTCATCTCGGCGGTGGCCGACGGCGTGGTCGCCGGGTTGGGCGTGATGGGGTACAGCGCTGCGCTGCGCTACCTCGCGGTCAAGCTGGCCACCAAGCCGGCGGCCTGAGCGGCCCGATCGAAGCTGCTGCTCAGTACGGCAGACGGAAGCGCTGGCCCTTGAAGCGCAGCACGGCGCTCTTCGGCTCGATGCGCTCGAGCACCAACCCCGGCGCGGGCTGGCCGCCTTCTTTCACCACCTCGCCGTTGAGCATGATGAAGCGGCTGGCCGCGTCGTCGGAATAGACCGAGCCGGTCACCGCCAGGTGCGGCAACTGCTGGCGAAGGGTGCTGGGCAGCTCGGCCATCAGCGGAACGGCTGCATTCGGCGTCGGCTCGGGCGGTCGCGCAGCGGTCTGGGCGGGCGCTGGGACAGGCCCCGGCGCAGGCGCGATCGCAGCGGGAGGCGTTGGGCGCGGTGCTGCCGGCGGCTTGGCCTCGCGCAGCGGCTTGGCGGCGGGCGGTGGTGGCGCCACATAGGCGACCGGCGGTGGGGCCGGGGTCGCCGTCACTGGGGGCGCTTGGACGACCGGTGCCGGTGCCGGCTCAACGGAGGGCGCGGCAGCCACGACGGGCGCCGGCGCCGGCTCGGGCGCCGTCATCGGTGTTGGCAACGGCGCATGCGCATCGGCGCCCATCCGCCAGGCCAGCGCGGCCACCACCACCAACGCGGTGCCACCACCAGCGACCAGCGCCCAGCGCGGCAGCCCGGGGC
>NZ_JBFUGE010000522.1:0-4278 GCF_056403075.1 Ideonella sp. P3_A4
GCCTGGTTGATCGGGCTGAGGCGCCTTCTTCAGCAGCGCCATCGTCTGCGGGCATTTGCTGGCGCCGGGTTCGACCCGCTGGCCGTCCTTCAGCAGGTGGTAGGCACTCCAGCGCGGTGAGTTGTTCAACTCGACCCACTGGTTCAGCGGTTGGTCCTGGGTGTAGGTGATGTAGGGCGTGAAGCCCTCGTCTGACGACAACACCTCGAGAAACTCGGCCCGGATCTGTTCGGTGCCGGCTTCTATCTCTTCCAGCCACGGGAACTGACGGCGATCGGGGAATTCGATCGCGGCGACATCGGGCAGAAAGTACTGCGCCGGCTTCGAATCGAAGCGTTGGCGACGGCCCAGCATGATGTCGACCGACAGCCGGAAGCGCGCCAGGTCTTCGCCGCTGTGCTGTGCGAAGGTGCTGGCCAGCGCGCGGTCGAGGTGGTCTGCGAGAAGCTTGTTGTGTCGGTCGCGAAAGGCTGCCGCGTGGGCGACCATCGGGCGCAGGTCGGGGCGCAGCTTGTCCGTTGGCGGTGCGACGATACAGGCGGCAATGTAGGAGCGTGCGGCCTCTTTGTCGCGCCCCTGGCGTTCGTACAGATGACCGCGCAGCAGCAGGGCCAGCAGGTCACCCGCATCGATCGTCAGAGCCTGGAACAGCGCCTGCTCTTCGCCGGTGTCGTCCTGCTGCTGCTTGCAGATGCGGGCGACGTTGATCCACGGCGTCGGGTCGTCTTTCGTCTGCTTCGCTGCGCGGCTGTAGAGCTCGCGTGCACCGGCCAAGTCGCCGCGTTGATGGGCATCAAACCCCGCGGCGATCAGGGCGCGCGGGTGCTCGGGGTTCAGCGCCAGCACCTCGCGCCAGCTGATCAAAGCCTCGCCCAAGCGGCCCTGGCGCTCGGCGCCAAGAGCTCGGGCCTCGTGCTCCGCCAGCTGCGAGAGAAGTGACGAGGAAACAGTCATCGGCGGCACCCTGGCCCAACAGTGGGCCGAAGGTGATCATTTTCAGCCGCCGATGATCGCTCGTCGATGCGGGTGACCCATGATCGGGTCACCACGAAGGCGTCGTATGACCTTCGACTTACTTCGGCGCCATGCGGATCGCGCCGTCGAGGCGGATCACTTCACCATTGAGCATGTCGTTGGTGACGATCTGGTGCACCAGCTTGGCATAGTCTTCCGGCCGGCCCAGGCGGCTGGGGAAGGGCACGCTGGCAGCCAATGCGTCTTGCACCTCTTGTGGCATTGAGAACAGCATCGGTGTACCGAAGATGCCGGGGGCAATGGTCATGTTGCGGATGCCGTTGCGGGCCAGGTCGCGGGCGACCGGCAGCGTCATGCCGACCACGCCACCCTTGCTGGCCGCGTAGGCGGCTTGGCCGATCTGGCCGTCGTAGGCTGCGACGCTGGCGGTGCTGATCATCACGCCGCGTTCGCCGGTGGCTTCGGGCTCGTTCTTGCACATGGCTTCAGCGGCCAGGCGGATCATGTTGAAGCTGCCGACCAGGTTGACCATGATCACCTTGGTGAAGGTGTCCAGCGGGTGAGCGCCGTCCTTGCCGACGGTCTTGATCGCGGGGGCGATGCCGGCGCAGTTGACCAGGCCCATCAGCTTGCCCAGGCCCGTGGCGGCGGCCACTACGGCGCGGCCGTCGGCTTCCTGGCTCACGTCGCAGCGCACGAACACGCCGCCGAGTTCCTTCGCGAGGGCCTCGCCCTTGTCGACCTGCAGGTCGGCGATCACGACCTTGCCGCCGTTGGCGGTCAGCATGCGGGCGGTACCTTCGCCCAGGCCCGAAGCGCCCCCGGTGACGATGAAGACCTTGCCGGAGATATCCATGTTTTGCTCCTAGTGCTGCGCCGAGGATTGCACGCCTCGGTTGACGTTGACGTAAACGTCAATTGTGCGTCAAAAGACAAGGCGGCCGGTACGTTCACACGTGCCGGCCGCCTGGGGTTTCATCGTGCGGGCCGTGCCCGCGCAAGAGCGTGGACGGGTTCCGTCAGGCCAGCGCCTGCAACGCGCGGGCGGTGATTTCTTCCACCGTGCCCAGGCCCGAAATCTTGCGGTAACGCGGCGCCTGCGCGTCGCCGGTCTCGGCCCATTGGCTGTAGTAGTCGACCAGCGGGCGGGTCTGGTTCTGGTAGACCTGCAGACGCGTGCGCACGGTGGCCTCTTCGTCATCTTTGCGCTGGATCAAGTCTTCGCCGGTTGCGTCGTMCTTGCCTGCAACCTTCGGCGGATTGAACTTGACGTGGTAGGTGCGGCCCGAAGCGGCATGCACGCGGCGGCCGCTCATGCGCTCGATGATGGCTTCGTCCGGCACGTCGATCTCGAGCACCAGGTCGAGCTTGACGCCAGCGTTCTTCATCGCCTCGGCTTGCGGGATCGTGCGGGGAAAACCGTCGAACAGAAAACCGTTCGCACAGTCGGGCTCGGTGATGCGTTCCTTCACCAGGCCGATGATGATGTCGTCGCTGACCAGGGCTCCGGCGTCCATCACCTTCTTGGCTGCAATACCCAGCGGGGTGCCTGCCTTGACGGCGGCGCGCAGCATGTCGCCGGTGGATATCTGGGGAATACCGTACTTCTGGCAAATGAAGTTTGCCTGGGTTCCTTTCCCGGCGCCGGGTGCGCCCAACAGGATCATTCGCATGGTCGTTGTCTCAGTAAAGATGATTCTGTAGCGCCGTGTGGGAGCGGCCGTCATGGCGGTCGTCGCGGTTGCGGCTTGGTGCTGAGGGTGGCACTGCCCTGGCGCGGGCGCGGCTGGCGTGGCACTTATGCTGCACTAATGCGGGGCAGGATAGCATGCGTAAACCTGCGTCTGGCTGACAAGCCGGGTACATCCCGGCGTCATTCGTCAGCCGCGCGCGACGGATGGCCAGAGGGCCCGAACCCGCTCCAGGTCTTCCGGCGTGTCGACTCCGGCAGCAGGCGCGTGTGCCGCCACATGCACCGCAATGCGCTCACCATGCCACAGCACGCGCAGCTGTTCGAGTGACTCAAGTTGCTCGACTGGGGCCGGCGACAGCGTAGGGAAGCGCCGCAGGAAACCGGCGCGGTAGGCATACAGGCCGATATGGCGCAGGGCCTGGCCCGGCGGCAGCGTTGGGGCGCCAGCGCTGGACGCATCGCGCCACCAAGGCATCGGTGCTCTACTGAAGTACAGCGCGCGGCCTGCGGCATCGCAGATGACCTTCACCACGTTCGGGTTGACGAAGTCGGCTTGCTCGGTCAGCGCATGGGCGGCGGTGGCCACTGCGCAATCGGTGCGCTCGATGAGCAACCGGGCACAGGCGCTGACCAGGTCCGGGTCGATCAACGGCTCGTCGCCTTGCACATTCACCACCACGTCGTCACCGCTCAGACCCAGTTGCTCGCAAGCCTCGGCCAGACGGTCGCTGCCGCTGACATGGTCTGGCCGAGTCATCAGCGCCTTCACGCCGTGGGTTTCGCAAGCCTGCACTGTGGCTGGGGCATCGGCAGCCACCCACACGGCACTGGCGCCGGCTTGAGCGACGCGTTCGGCTACGCGCACCACCATCGGCTTGCCGCCGATGTCGGCCAAGGGCTTGTTCGGCAGCCGGGTGGAGGCCAGGCGCGCCGGAATCAGGACGGTGAACCCCATCACTCTTCCTGGGCCGGCGCCGCGCTGGTGGCGTCGAGGTGACGGGCTTCGTTTTCCAGCATCACGGGGATGCCGTCTCGCACGGGAAAGGCCAGGCGGTCGGCTGCGCACAGCAGCTCCAGCGGGCGTGAGGCCTCGTCGCGGCGCAATTGCAGCGGCCCTTTGCACACCGGGCATACCAGCATCTCGGTCAGGCGGTGGTCCATGGCTATCTTGATGTTCGTAGGGGCACGTCGGCCCGTGGCGGAAGGCGCTGTCGCAGCGCTTCGGTGAATTCCGGCGGAAGCGCAAAGTCTAGCGCCACGACCCAGACGTGGGCTGCGCCGACCCGATCGGGCCGAAGCTTGACCGCATCCTTCTCTGTCACCAGCACATCGCCGGTGTCGGCCGGCCAGGGAAGCGGGCTGAAGCTGGMGTGGTCGGGCAGCGGCAGTCGCTCGATGGTCAAGCCGGCCTGCTCCAGCATGCCGAAGAAACGTTCGGGCTCGCCCATGCCGGCGGCGGCCAGCAGAGGGCGGCCTTGCAATGTGGACAAGGGCTGCGTATCGGCGGCGTGGCCGCGCCACCAATCGGCCAGCGGTAGAGCGCCGGCCAATCGGCGCTGGGCCAGCGCGCCAGGCAGTGGCGTGCTCGGCTGGGGCGCGTTGTACAGCAC
>NZ_JBFUGE010000523.1:0-4264 GCF_056403075.1 Ideonella sp. P3_A4
GTACTTACTCGGGTAGCCCAGCACATAGGCACCCAGGAAAGGACGATTCGGGCACGTATTCTGCGTCATCGGAATCTTCAGCACCTTGGTCACGCCGTCACCACCCTCCAGCGGCCGAAACTGAAGCTTCAAATTCGCATCGGTGGACCCTGAAACGCCGAAGGCAAACTTCAGCGCACCGTCGACCTTCGACGGACGCATGATGTATTGCACCGTGATCCATGGCGGGAGGGGATCGGACTGATTGGCGCGACTCACCTGGGCCAAAGGGAAGCGCGCCGTCCACATATCGTATTGACAAGGCTCCGTGGCGCACCGCGTCGCGCCCGGCGGAAGCTGGTCGTTGTGCAGCTTCGTAAAGAGCGTGAAGTCGACATACTCCGAACCGGTCGTGGGCTCCGTCCAGACACGCACGTCCAATCCAGGCGCCGGCGAGTAGCCGGATTCATAAGCCCCGCAGACGCCCGACTTGTCCTGCGCATGGAACTGACCGATGACCGCCGCGGCAGCCAATTTTTCCCCATTGGTCACGGCTCGCAGCATGGACATGTCCGACAGGCGGAACCTCCACGTGAACTTGACCGTATTGGTCGCCGCGAGATAGTTCTGGCCGAACGTGTCCCATCCCGTGACGTTCGTACCGCCGTCATAGATGTACTCGTCGGACTCGTTGCTGCGCATTTCCGAGCCACCTTTGCGCTCATCCACCGTAGCGACGACATACTTTCCGTTCTTCAAGACGCAATAGTTGTCGGTGCCGTTCTCGTCGTCAGCATCACGCCGATCGAAAGGCAGGGTGATGAACCGCATGTGGGAGGTCTGGTCCGGGTCCTGGTGGCGCGCGCACATCCCCGGCCGCGAGGCCTGGCCGAACGTCGGGTACGCGAAAAGCCCCGCCACATTGGTGACGTGGCTTGTGCTGTTGCACGACGCGTACTCCCAGACCTTGTTTGACCACGCTGTGTCGGAGAACTCGTCGAGCACGTACTGCCACCCGACGTTTTGTAAGATCGGCTCAGCCTGCACCTGGCCAACACCCATCGTCGATGCGATGGCGACGGCAAGCACTCCGCAGGATTTCATCAACCTCATCTCAATCTCCCTCCCTTGTGCGATTCGCAGGCTGCCCGCTGCAGCCCGCCGCGGCAGATGCTAGCTGACACGCGGTGCGACATTTCAGGAGGCAGCCCCTCACGTCACGCGGCAGAGTCCATCGGCGAGGCTTTCGGCACAGTCGTCAACCGTTGACGCTCGCCATGCCGGCCGCCGGGTAACGGTCGCCCGCCACCGGGTGCTCGGCCAGCACCTGATCCAACTTGGCCAACAGCGGCGCATCGATCGACAGCACCGCCGCGGCAGCGTTCTCGTTCAGCCGCGCGATCTGCCGCGTGCCCGGGATCGGCACGATGTCCGTCCCGCGGCCGAGCAGCCAGGCCAATGCCAGCTGCGCCGGCGTCAGGCCATGCTCGGTGGCCAGGGCCTTCACTGCGTCGGCCAAGGCCAGGTTGCGCGCCATGTTCTCGCCCTGGAAGCGCGGGTTCTGGCGGCGCCAGTCGTTGGCGTCCAACGCATCGGGACTGCGGATGGCGCCGGTCAGGAAGCCGCGGCCCAACGGCGAGTAAGGCACCAGCCCGATGCCCAGCTCGCGGCAGGTCGGCAGGATCTCGGCTTCGACATCGCGCGTCCAAAGCGAGTATTCGGTCTGCAGGGCGGCGATCGGGTGCACCGCTGCAGCGCGGCGGATCGTCGCGGGCGAGGCTTCCGACAAGCCGAGGTGGCGCACCTTGCCGGCCTTGACCAGCTCGGCCATCGCTCCCACCGTCTCTTCGATCGGCACCGTGCGGTCGACGCGGTGCTGGTAGTACAGGTCGATGTGGTCCACGCCCAGCCGTTGCAGGCTCGCGTCGCAGGCACTGCGCACGTACTCGGGCCGGCCGTCGACGCGGATGAAGGTGCCGTCTTCGGCCCGAACGTTGCCGAACTTGGTGGCGATCACCACCTCGTCGCGTCGCGCCTTCAGTACCGGTGCCAACAGTCGTTCATTGCTGCCCACGCCGTACATGTCGGCGGTGTCGAAAAAATTGATGCCGATGTCCAGCGCGTGGTTCAGCACTGCGAGCGAGCGCTCGTCTTCGGCCGCGCCGTAGAAATCGGACATGCCCATGCAGCCCAGGCCAATGGCGGAAACGGCCAGGTCGCCTTGGCCCAGGTGGCGTCGGGGGTAAGTTGTCGTGCTCATGCTGCCTTCTCCTTGCGGGTTTGTTGTCGATGGCCGTCAGCGTAGGCGCCTGCGGCCGCGCACCGATAGTCGATTGCTGGTGCATGCTTGCCTGATCCTCCAGAACCATGTCCCCACGCGCCGCACCGCTGCGCGCGCCGCCCCACAATCAGCGCCATGGTCGATACCGCCTGGCCCACCTCACCCGAAACCGCCTCACGCATCAACGCCTCGCTGCCGCCGGATGCGCGGCAGGTCGAGATGGTCGCGATCGCCTGCCAGTTCGCGCCCACCACCGGCTCGCACGAAACCGCGATCCGTGGCCTGCACCTGATGCGTGCCGACGGGCCAGGCCTGCGGCTGCCCGCTGTCTATGACCCGGGCGTGGTCGTGGTGCTGCAAGGCCGCAAGCAGGCACGGCTGGGCAACGAGGTGCTGGGCTACGACCCGCTACATCACCTGGTCGTGTCGGTCACGATGCTGCCAACCAGCCAGATCGTCGAAGCCTCGCCCGAGGCCCCGTACCTGTGCCTGCGGCTGAACGCGGACACCAGCGAGCTGGCCTCGCTGCTGCTCGATGCCGGGCCGGCCGTAACCCCGTCAACCGACGCGCCGGCGCTGGACCGCGGCCTGCACGTGGCGCGCAGTTCACCCGCAATGCTGGACGCGGTGTTGCGGCTGCTGCGCCTGCTGCGCACGCCCGCCGATGCGCCGGTGCTGGCGCCCTTGGCGAAGCGCGAGATCTTCTACCGCGTGCTGACCGGTGAGCTGGGTCATCGGCTGCGCGCATTGGCGGTAGCCGAGAGCCACGCCCAGCGCATTGCCCGTGCGATCGAGCTGGTCAAGCGCCGCTACGCCGAGCCGCTGCGAATCGATGACGTCGCCGAAGCGGCGCACATGAGCGCCTCCAGCTTGCACCAGCATTTCAAACAGGTCACCTCGATGTCGCCGCTGCAGTATCAGAAGAAGCTGCGCCTGCACCGAGCGCGCCAGCTGATGCTGGCCGAGGGGCTGGACGCCGCGGTCGCCGCGCACCGTGTGGGCTATGAAAGCCCATCGCAGTTCAGCCGCGAGTACCGCCGGATGTTTGGTGCCCCGCCACGCACCGAGATCCAGCAAGCGCTGGGTACGGTGGGGGCGGTGCGCTGATGCTGACGCTGGACCACGTCACCGTTGCCGCCCTGTCCCTTGCCGAGGGCGTGGCCTATGCCCAAGAGCGTCTGGGTGTCGAGATCCCACCCGGCGGCCAGCACCCGCTGATGGGCACGCACAACCATTTGCTGCGCCTGGCCGACGATCTGTTCCTCGAGGTGATCGCGCCCGATCCTTCAGCACCCGCGCCGGCGCGTGCACGCTGGTTCGGCATGGACAGCCCGGCCACGCACAAAGCCTTGGCCCAGTCGCCGCGGCTGTGGACCTGGGTCGCGAGTTGCAACGATCTCGATCAGGCGCTACGTGAGATCGAAGGCAGCGCGGGCCCCGCGCTACGCGTGACCCGCGGCAACCTCGCGTGGTTGATGGGCGTGCCGGACGACGGCTCGATGCCCTTCGATGGCGCGTTCCCGACCCTCATGGAATGGCCACCCGGTCCGCATCCGGCCAGCCGGATGCCGGAGCGCGGGTGCGCGCTGCTGAAATTCACGGTACAGCACCCGCAGGCCGAATGGATCGCCGCCCGGCTGAGGCCGCATCTGGACGACGCGCGGGTGGTGTTCGAGACCGCCCCGCACCACCGCTGCGTCGCCAGGATTCACACGCCGAACGGCGTGCGCGAGATCGACTGAGCGCTCTGGCTCAGCCGCCACTGTCAGACAGACAGCGCTTCACACAGTTCATCCAGTTCCGCCTCGGTCCGTTCGAGCACGGTGTCGCATTGGGCTTGTGTCAGTGCCAGGCGATTCCACGCGTCCGCCACCAGCGGAGGCACCATGTCATCGGGCAGTCTGGCGAGGTCGAGCGCATGAACCAGGCCGTCCGACACGTGCACCAGATCGGTCAAGGTCGGCGCCGCTGCCGGTAAAGGCGCATGGTGGTGCCGTATTGCGT
>NZ_JBFUGE010000524.1:0-4262 GCF_056403075.1 Ideonella sp. P3_A4
CATCGGGAGACAGTCGATGAAGCTTTCGTCAGCAGCAGTACACCGCCTCGCAGGGCTGGGACTTACCGCCGGCCTGGCCGCCGCCCCGTTCGGCTCTTGGGCTCAGACATCGTTCAAGCTGCTGCAGGTCCCGCCGTTCATGGACCTGCAGAACTACACCGTGTCGACCTTCGCGAACGCCATCAACCGCCACGGTTTGATGGCCTCTGGGCTGTACCAGCAGCTCGGTGGCGGTACTTCGTTCCGCTGCGACAAGACTTCGTGCGCCGACATCCCCGAGCTGGGCTCCCAGCATCATTCGTCGACCAGCGCCGTGGGCATCAACAATGCAGGTTACGTGGTCGGCACGTCGCCCTACGAGTTCATGTCGCGCGGCTATCTCTTCGATGGCAGCACCTCGAAGAATCTCGGCGCTTTTCCCGAAGGCGTGTGCCAGGGCTGCAACCTCTCGAGCGTGGCGCGCGGCATCAACAACCTGGGCCAGGTGGTCGGCGCCGGCGAAACGGTTGATGGTCCGTACCGTGCCTTCATCTGGCAAGACGGCACGATGACCAAGCTCGGCACGCTGGGCGGCGAGTCGAGCGAGGCACGTGGCATCAACGACCGTGGCGACGTGGTGGGTGAATCGACACTGGCTGATGGCACGACCCACGCGTTCTTCTACCGCCGAGGCCATGAATTCGACAACTTGCGCGACCTGGGCACGCTCGGCGGCAGCTGGTCAGCGGCCTACGCTGTCAATGGCCAACGACTGGTGGCGGGCTGCTCGACCATGGCAGGAAACACGCAGACCGTGGCCTTCGTCCACGACGGCACCAGCATGAAAGCCTTGCCCACGCTCGGAGGCAGCTATGCCTGCGCGAGCGACATCAACGTCAACGGCTGGATCGTTGGCTCGGCGCTGATCGCTGGTGATGCCGAGTGGCACGGCTTTCTTTACGACGGCATGCAGATGATCGACTTGAACGACACGCTGCCCGACGAGGTTCGTGCGCGCTGGACGGTGACGTTTGCCAGCGGAATCAACCGCCACGGCCAGATCGCCGCGATGGGCACGCACAAGGCCCACGGCAGCGAGCGCGCGCTGCTGCTGACGCCGCGAACGCCCTGAGCCGCGCTTCGCCGAAGCTCAGCCCCACACCTCCTGCGCCACCTCGGCCACGAGGCGCAGCTTGGCCCGCTGTGCCTCGACCGCGATGTTGTTGCCATGCACGGTGCTGGAGAAGCCGCACTGCGGGCTCAAGCACAGTTGCTCCAGCGGCACGTACTCGGCCGCCTCGGCGATGCGGCGCTTGAGCGTCTCCTTGCTTTCCATGGTGCCGAACTTGGTGGTGACCAGGCCCAGCACGACGATCTTGCCGGGCTTCAGGTAGCGCAGCGGCTTGAAGTCGCCCGAGCGATCGTCGTCGTACTCCAGGAAGTAGGCATCGAGGTTCATCTCGGCCAGCAAGGCTTCGGCCACCGGCTCGTAGTTGCCCGAAGCCGCGTGCGTGCTCTTGAAGTTGCCGCGGCACAGGTGCATCGCCAGCGTCATGCCGGGTGGCTTTTGCGCGACGACCTTGTTGATGAACCAGGCGTAGCGGTGCGGCAGCTCGTTCGGGTCGTCGCCACGCTGGCGCGCGGCCTCGCGCATCTTCTCGTCGCAGAGGTAGGCAAGGTTGGTGTCGTCCAGCTGCACGTAGGTGCAGCCCGCTTCGGCCAGTGACCGCAGTTCTTCGCCGTAGGCCTTGGCCACGTCGTCGTAGAACTCGGGGTTCAGCTCGGGATAGTGTTCGCGGCTGATGCTGGCACGGCCGCCGCGAAAGTGCAGCATGGTCGGCGATGGAATCGTTACCTTGGGCGTGCAGCCTGGCGCATGCCGCTCGACCTGCTGCTTCAGGTACTCGAAGTCGGCGCGCTGGATGTCCTTCACGTGGCGCACCTTGTCGATCACACGCATCACCGGTGGTGCCAGCTCTTCAGTGCCGTCGGGCCTGCGGACGGTGACCGGCAGGTCGGCCTGCACGCCGCCCAGCTGCTGCAGGAAGTCGATGTGGAAGTAGGTGCGGCGGAACTCGCCATCGGTGATCGACTGCATGCCCGCGTCGCGCTGGAACTGCACCACCTCGGTGATCGCGCGGTCTTCGACCTCTCGCAACGCTGCGCGGTTGATGGTGCCGCGTGCAGCCTGCTCACGCGCGTCGAGCAAATATTGGGGCCGCAAGAAGCTGCCGACGTGGTCGGCGCGATACGGAGGGGCCTGGCGCATGCTCATCGTGGTCTCCCGGGCAAACAACGATTGGCGAACATCGTAAAGCACTGCACATTTCGATGGGGCTAGGGATGGCGAGTCCTATTGACGTGGCGCCTCATGCGCGTCCGCGCCGTGGGCATGGGGCCCGCGGCTAGCCCGGGAGGTCAAACGATGCAAGCAGTTGGGAACAAGCGTTTTATTGCACAGGCATTTCTGGTTTCTTTGAGCATGGCCTGGGGTGCCGCGATGGCCGCACCTCAATATCGTCTGGTCGAGCTTCCGTTCAACGGGCCACCCGATGATCCGTACAACGACACCTCGGCGGTGGCGATCAACCGGATCGGTGACACCGCCGTCGACTTCTACGGCCCCTACGGGTCCAGCGGCCTGCATTGCACGCGCACCACCTGCACTGCCGTGCCACCGCTCTACATCCCGCACTGGCCGTATGTTTCTGCCGGCGGCATCAACGACGCCGGCCTGATGCTGGCGACCTCGGCCGACACGGCCTACAACACCCACGCGCTGACCTACGACGGCAGCACCAGCACGCGCATCTACGGCTTCCCCGACGATTACTGCGGCGGTTGCGACAACGACAGCTTCGGCTACGGCCTGAACAATCTGGGCCAAGCGGTCGGCAGTGCCTTCGGCAAAGACGGTCGCGAGCGAGGCTTCATCTGGCAGGCCGGTGTCGCGATGCAAGAGCTGGGCACATTGGGCGGAACCGTCAGCGTGGCCCGAGCAATCAACGACCACGGCGACGTGGTGGGCTATTCCTCTATCGCCAGCGGGGCCACGCACGGCTTCTTCTACCGGCGTGGCCGGATGCTGGATGTCGGCACGCTGGGCGGCGGGTGGGCGCAAGCCATGGGCATCAACGACGCGCGCCAGGTCGTCGGCTGCTCGACCCTCGAAGGTGACCAGGAGTCGCAAGCCTTCGTCTATGTACGTGGCGCGATGACGGCGTTGCCGACACTCGGCGGCCATACGGCCTGCGCTTACGGCATCAACAAGAGCGGCACCATCGTTGGCGCTGCCAACACGGCGGCCGAAGAAGCCCACGGCTTCGTCTTCGATGGCGCACAGACGGTCGACCTGAACGATCAGCTCACCCAGACCGATCGGGCCAAGTGGCTGATCATCGGCGCCAATGCCATCAACCACCGCGGGATGATCGCGGCGACCGGGCAGAACCGCTCCAACGGTGTGGTGCGCGCGCTGCTGCTGCGGCCGCGGCCGGTGATGGCGAACTAAGGGGGCAGGGCGCTGGACGCGTCCGGCAGCGCCGGGCGCAGCGGGCCGCCAAGGTGGCCCGCTGCCATCAGCCTTTGCCTGCGACGGGCCAGAGGCTGCGCGCGGTCTGGCAGGCGCTGTCGTTCCAGCCGCCGGTGCAGCGACTCTTTACCAGGCTGCACATCGCTTCGCCCGACGAGCGGATTTCGCTGTAGGCCTGTGCGTTGATCGCGCCAACGCCGGCCACGAACACCTGGCTCGCGGCGGGGCTGCTGTTGGCCGCGCTGTCGCGCTGGGCAATGCAGACGTCGCGCGTCATCGCCTCGACGCAGCGCGCAACCAGCGCGTCCAGCTGTTGGGTTGCCGGCGCGCTGGCCGCCGGCTGACAGCCGGCCTGGGCCAGCAGCACGGTGGCCGCCGTTGCCCAGCCCAGCAACAGCGCTAAGCGGCGCAACCCGCGCGTCACGGCAGGCCCAGCGCCTTGATGCGCGCCAGGCAGGTCGACAGGCTGCCTGCACCCGTGCAGGTGTCCTTCGGGTACACGACGGCCGAGTACATGCGATACAGGTCTTCGTCGCTGTTCTTCGCCAGGTTCTCGAGGCCAGGGAAGGGCAGACCGCCCTGGTACTTGAACCAGACCAGGTTGTTGGCCTTATCCTGCCAGAACTTGTCGCCCGACGAAGCCTGCACCACCGCGAGGCTGGCTGCTGGCGCCATCGGCCGCACGTTGGTGCGCTTCAGGTAGTTCGGGTCGAAGCTGCCTTGTTCACGGTCCCACTGCGAGCCGGCGACC
>NZ_JBFUGE010000525.1:0-4261 GCF_056403075.1 Ideonella sp. P3_A4
TGCTGCTCCAGGTCCAGCAGTTCTTCGACCGACACCTCGCGCGGAGCCATCGGGTCGCTGGCCGGCGGCTCCACCCTGACGAAGGGCGGCGTCGTGATCACCATGGTGCGCTCGTGGATCGGCTCGGGCTGGAAGCTCACCGGCGGCATCGATGCCGGCGAGCGCGAGCTGATGGTCCCGCCACCCGGTGCCGGCAGGTCGCGCTCCAACGCCAGCGCAGCCGGCAGCGGCGAGGTGTCGGCCGCCTCGTGATGCTCATCCAACTCGCCCAGGTTCGACGGCGGCGGCTCAGCGACCGGGCCGCTGCCCTGACTTCCTGGTTCAGCGGCCAAGGCCGGCTCACCTTCAGGCGACCACCAGTGCGGCGGCACCTCACTCGTCACGTGAGGCTGGTGGCGACGCGAGCGCACTGCCAACCACGCGGCAATGCCCACGGCCAGCAACACCAGCCCGACCAACCAGGGCACAGCGCGGCCGCGGTTCTCGGCTTCGGCCAGGCGGGCCCTCAAGACCCCTGTAGCCTCTCGGCCGGACTGGCTCTCGCGTTGCAGATCAGCAAGGGCTTTTTCCAGCAGGCGCAGCCGTTCGGCATCGGTCACGGCGCCCGCCTCACTCTCGGGCACGCTGGCACCGCCCTCGCCCGCAACCAGCGCCGGGGGCATGAAGATCGGCTCCTCCATGTCGAGCTTCAGCCTGGGACCATCGGCTTCCAGCACCAGGCGTGCGCCGCCGTTGGAGGCCGCCACGGTTTTTGGCCGACTCGGCGAGGCCGCGGTCGCAGGCGTTGTGGCGCGCCTCTTCGTGCTTCGCGCGGCCTTGGGCGCGGCTTGCGCGTGAGCGGACGAGGCCGAACGCGCCGGCTTGCGCGCGCCCTGCACGCTGGCAACTCGCGGGCCGCGCGCCGGTGCCTCGGCCGTGAGCCCGGCCTCATTGGCCACCAGCGGCACCACCCCGCTGGCCGGGGCCGCGACAGTTTCAGGCTCGACCAGTGTGGCGCTTGCCTGGCCGGTCGAAGGCGGGTCGGCAAAGGCCACGAAGCGGCGCGAGAAGCGCTTGTCGCAACCCACCGTCAGGTTGATGTCGAGCACCGGCTCGTCGATCGACACCGATGTCGTGATGCGGGCTACCCAGCCGCCGGAAGCCCCTGAGGGCTCAAGCCGCACGCGGATGCGGTCACGGTTGAGTTGGGTGTCGCCAACGGTGATCTCGGCACTGACGCATTCGGGCTCGACGCGTTCGCCGGGATCGAGCCGCAAGGGAATCGGCAGGCTCAGCGGCTGCCCCAGCACCGCCGACGTCGTCAACCGGCCGAAACCAATGGCCTGAGCCTCGATGGCTAACGCCGCAGTGGCACAGGCAAAGATCAGCGCGGTTGCTCGTTGGGGCATGCCGGCAGGCACTTGTTGTTGCAAGTAGAAAATCACTCTATCAGATTGACCTCGAGAACAGGGCGCTGACATGCCCCTGTGATCCTGGCCCAACGCCTGCCGAATCACAGTGCAAGAATGGTCTTCCGCCGCCGGCCGACGGCGATGTTTTCGCAGCGAGACCCCATGCCTTCCGAACTGCTTACCGCGCAAGAAGACCGCACGCTGATCCTGACTTTGTCGGATCCGGCGACCCGCAACTCCCTGTCACCGCAAGCGGTGACCGCAGCGATCGAGTCGCTGAACCAGGCCGATCAGAACCCCGAGGTGCGCGCGGTGATCCTGCGTGGCGACGGTGCGCACTTCTGCGCCGGTGGCGACCTGAACCGAATCGGCGGCGCGCGCGAGCGGCCGCCCGAGGCGCAAGCTGCGTCGATCGACCTCTTCCACACCCTGGTCGATGCGATGCGCAGCTTCCCGAAGCCGATCATCGCGGCGGTCGAAGGCTTTGCCRCCGGAGGTGGCATGTCGCTTGCCCTGGCGTGCGATCTGATCGTCGCGGCGAGCGATGCGCGCTTCGTGCTCTCGTACGCGAAGGTCGGCTTCTCACCCGACGGTGGCTCGACCTGGCACTTGGCGCGCGCCCTGCCCCGCGCGTTGGCGCTGGAGTTGGCGTGGTTGGCCGAGCCGCAGTCGGCCGAGCGGCTGCATGCGCTCGGCGTGGTCAACCGGCTCGCCGAGCCAGGCCAGGCATTGACTCAGGCCCTGGCTTTGGCACGGCAGCTGTCATTCATGGCACCCAACGCGGTGGCCACGGCGAAAGACTTGATCCAGGCCGCACCGTCGCGCAGCCTGCAAGAGGGGATGAACGCGGAACGCGATGCGTTCGTCACCAACCTCTTCCACCCCAACGGGGGCGAGGGCCTGGCCGCCTTCTTTGGCAAGCGCAAGCCGGACTTCAAGTAGCGGTAGCGCAGCGCTCGACTACATCCCGTAGCCCGGCAGTTCGCGGTCCAGCCGACGTATCAGCCCAGGCCACGCCAGGTTGCCGCCCAGGCCCTTGGTGACCTGCGCCGCCTGCTGGCGCGCGGTCGAGATGATGGCCTGCGGCACCCTCACCAGTTCACCGCCGCCCGACTGCGCGCGGATCTGGATCGCGCACACAGCTTCGAACAGGTACATCGCCTGGAAGGCGTCAGCGATCGTCGAGCCCACGGTCAGCAGGCCATGGTTGCGCAGCATCAGGTAGGTGTTGTCGCCCAGGTCGCGCACCAGGCGCGGTTTCTCGTCGTCGCGCAGCGCCACGCCCTCGTAGTCGTGATAGCCCAGGCTTGCGAGCACGAAGATCGATTGCTGCGAGATCGGCAGCACGCCCTCGCGCTGGGCCGACACGCCCACGCCATTGAGCGTGTGGGTGTGCAGCACGCAATGTGCGTCGTGCCGCGCCGAGTGGATCGCGCTGTGGATCACGAAGCCCGCCGGGTTGACGGGGTACGGCGACTCACTGAGCTTGTTGCCTTCGATGTCCACCTTCACCAGGCTGGAGGCCGTGATCTCCTCGAACAGCATGCCGTACGGGTTGATCAGGAAGGCGTTGTCTTCGCCCGGCACGCGCGCACTGATGTGGGTGAAGACCAGGTCGTCCCAGTGGAACAGCGAGACCAGCCGGTACGCGGCGGCCAGGTCGACGCGGGTTTGCCATTCCTCGGGCGAGCAGATCACAGACGACGCGGGGTGGTGCATGTTGTCTCCTGAAGTCCAAGAAGGGTTGGCGAAGGTGCCGTCTCGTGGCTGCCTCAATGAATCGAGACTGTGACCCTGGTACTGTGGACAATACCGAGAGCAATGATGCGACCGCTGTCGCGTCAGGGACAAATGATGAATACCCCCATTCTTACAATCGACGAGCGACACAACATCGATGCTGGTGCATGGTTTTCAACGCTCTCTGCGACGCTGCGATCAGCCATCCTGGCCAGGGCCACGGTGCGGCGTCTGGCCGACGGCGCGCCGCTCGCAGCACGCGGTTCGCCAGCGGAAGACTGGGTCGGCGTGGCCAAGGGCGCGGTGCGCGTCAGCTCGGTGTCCCTGTCAGGCAAGCAGGTCTCGTTGACCTATGTGGAGCCGGGCACCTGGTTCGGCGACATTGCCTTGTTCGACGGCCTGCCGCGCACGCACGACGCGACCGCGCATGGGCCGACCACGCTGCTGATCATCCGCAAGGCCGACTTCCGCGAGTTGTTGTCGCAGCATGTGGAGCTGTACGACGCGCTGCTGCGCCTGAACTGCCGCCGCCTGCGGCTGATGTTCAACCTGATCGAAGACCTGAACACCAAGCCGCTGGCCGCGCGGCTGGCCAAGCAGTTGCTGCTGCTGGCCAAGAGCTACGGCATCGAGCAAGGCGAAGAGATCCGCATCGGCCTGCAGCTGGCGCAAGAAGACCTGGCGCAGTTGCTGGGTGCTTCGCGCCAGCGCGTGAACCAGGAGCTGAAAGAGCTGGAGCGCGACGGTGTGCTGCGCGTGGAGCCGACGCGGCTGGTGGTGTTGTCGCGCGAAAAACTGATGGCGGTCACCGACCGCTGAACAGAGATCGGTTCACCCGGTCTCGAGGATGAACCGATGGAAGAACAGTACACCGGCACCAAGGCCGTGGCCGCGAGCCACGCCTTCGACGTGGCGGCTTTGGAGACCTACCTCGCCGCCAAGCTGCCGGGCTTTGACGGCCCCTTGAGCGTCGAGCAGTTCAAGGGCGGCCAGTCCAACCCGACCTACAAGCTGGTCACGCCGGGCAAGTCCTATGTGATGCGCAGCAAGCCGGGCCCCGCGGCCAAGCTGCTGCCCTCGGCCCACGCGATCGATCGCGAATTTCGCGTGATGGCCGCGCTGCACGATAC
>NZ_JBFUGE010000526.1:0-4261 GCF_056403075.1 Ideonella sp. P3_A4
CGAGGATGGCACCGCGAGCGACGAGTTCTACTGGTACATCGGCGGCCTGCAGAAGTACATCCCCGCCGCGATGGCGCTGTTCGCTCCGTACGTGAACAGCTACCGCCGGCTGGCCCGCTTCACCGCGGCGCCGATCAACATCCAGTGGGGCACCGACAACCGCACCGTCGGCATCCGCTCACCGGTGGCCAGCGCACAGGCCCGCCGGATCGAGAACCGCGTGATCGGCGCCGATGCGAACCCGTACGTCGCTCTGGCCGCCACCCTGGCCTGCGGCTACCTCGGCATCAAGAACAAGATCGCCCCGTCACCCGAGTGCAAGGGCGATGCCTACCTGGGTGACTACCAGCTGCCGCGCAGCCTGGGCGAAGCCCTGGAGCTGCTGCGCAACGATAAGGACCTGGCCGAGGTGCTGGGCAAGGACTTCATCACGGTCTACACCGAGGTGAAGGAAATCGAGCACGCCGAGTTCATGAAAGTGATCTCGCCGTGGGAGCGCGAGCACCTGCTGCTTCACGTCTGAGAGCGATGAATCTTCCTACTGCGCGAACCGATCTCGCGTCTGTGCTGCTCGCCGTACGGGAGTACGGCTGCGCTGCTCGAAGCGACCTCGGTCCGCTCGCTACGGAATCTTCACCACTCTCACCAAGTTTTTGACCCCTTCCTGCTGATCACCATGAGCAACATCACCATCCAAGCCCCCGCCGTCGCCAGCAAGCGTTCGACCAAAGAGTGGCAGCAGGCCGACGCTGCGCACTTCCTGCACCCGTTCACCGACTTCGGTGCGCTGGCCAAGAAGGGCTCGCGCATCATCACCAAGGCCGAAGGCATCTACCTCTGGGACAGCGAGGGCAAGAAGATCCTCGATGCGATGAGCGGCCTGTGGTGCGTCAACGTCGGCTACGGTCAGCAGTCGATCATCGACGCGGCGACGCGGCAGCTGAAGGAGCTGCCGTTCTACAACGCCTTCTTCCAGACGGCCACGCCGCCGGCCATCGAGCTGGCCGAGCTGCTGTCGCAAGTGACGCCGCCGCAGTTCCAGCACGTGTTCTTCGCCGGCTCGGGCTCGGAAGGCAACGACACGATCGTGCGCATGGTGCGCCGCTACTGGGACATCCTCGGCCAGCCCGAGCGGCAGGTGATCATCAGCCGCCACAACGGCTACCACGGCTCGACGATGGCCGGCGCCTCGCTCGGTGGCATGAGCGGCATGCACGCCCAAGGGGGCCTGCCGATCCCCAACATCGTGCACATCGAGCAGCCCTACGCCTTTGAAAACGGCAAGGGCATGGACCCGGACGCGTTCGGCCTGATGGCGGCCGGCTGGCTCGAAGCCAAGATCCTCGAGGTCGGCGCCGACAAGGTCGCGGCCTTCATCGGCGAGCCGGTGCAAGGTGCCGGTGGCGTGATCGTCCCGCCCAAGAGCTACTGGCCCGAGATCCAGCGCATCTGCGACAAGTACAACATCCTGCTGATCAGCGACGAGGTCATCACCGGCTTCGGCCGCACCGGCAACTGGTTTGGCTGCGAGACCATGGGCAGCAAGCCCGACCTGATGACCTTTGCCAAGGGCGTGACGTCGGGCTACATCCCGCTGGGCGGCGTGATGGTCRGCGAGCGCGTGGCCAAGGTGCTGATCGAGCAAGGCGGCGACTTCAACCACGGCTACACCTACTCCGGCCACCCGGTGGCCTGCGCCGTGGCGATCGCCAACATCAAGCTGATCCAGCAGCTGAAGCTGGTCGAGCATGTGCGCGAAGACGTTGGCCCGTATCTTGCGGATCAGTTCGCCAAGCTGCGCGACCACCCCTTGGTCGGCAGCACCGACACATGCGGTTTGATGGGCGCGATCCTGCTGGTGAAAGACAAGGCGAAGGGCACGCCCTTCCCCGGCGATTTGGAAGTCGGCATGGTCTGCCGCGGCCACTGCTTCGGCAACGGGCTGATCATGCGCGCCGTCGGCGACCGCATGATCATCGCCCCGCCGCTGGTGATGACCCGCGCGCAGATCGACGAAATGATGGCGCTGGTGCGCAAGGCGCTCGACCTGACGCTGGCCGACGTGCACGCCAAGGGCTGGCTTTGAGCTCAGGGGCAGCGGTCGCACCGATGGCTTCCCCGGATGACCGCCGGCTAGACTGCCGGGCGACCCCGCCGGCCGCAGGACCGCCCTCGCCCCACGAACCATCCTGCTGTGCCTGCCCCTTCCCCAGATTCACGTCGTAAAACGGAGATACCCACATGAAGTTCTCGTTCGCCCGCTCAGCCCTGATGCTGGCCACCGCCTTGCTTGCCGTGGCCGGCCCCGCCCAGGCGCAAGAGGAAGAAAAAGTCCTGAACATCTACAACTGGTCGGACTACATCGCTGACGACACGATCAAGAACTTCGAAAAAGAGACCGGCATCAAGGTCCGCTACGACAACTTCGACAACAACGAAATCCTGCATGCCAAGCTGGTCGCCGGCAAGACGGGCTACGACATCGTCGTCCCTTCATCTAACTGGGCAGGCCTGCAGATCCTGGGCGGCCTGCTGGCCAAGCTGGACAAGTCGCAGATCCCGAACATGAAGAACATCGACCCGGCGATTGCGGGCCAGCTGGCCAAGATCGACCCGGGCAACGAACACCTGGTGGACTGGTTGTGGGGGTACACCACCGTGGGCATCAACGTCGACAAGGTCAAGGCCGCGCTCGGCTCGACCCCGATGCCCGACAACGTGTGGGACCTGGTCTTCAAGCCCGAGTACATCAGCAAGCTGAAGTCCTGCGGCGTGTCGTTCCTCGACTCGGCCGACGAAGTGGTGCCCGCAGCGCTGCACTATCTGGGCAAGGAGCGCGTCTCCAAGAACCCGGCCGACTACACCGCGGCCTCGAACCTGCTGAAGACCGTGCGCCCCTACGTGACGCTGTTCAGCTCGTCGGGCTACATCAACGACATGGCCAGCGGCTCGGTCTGCGTGGCACTGGGCTGGTCCGGTGACATCAACATCGCCCGTCAACGCGCCCTCGACGGCAAGACCGGCCAGAAGATCGAAGCGCTGATCCCGAAGAACGGCGGCCTGCTGTTCTTCGACGTGATGGCGATCCCGGCCGATGCGCCGCACCCGGGCAACGCGCACAAGTGGATCAACTACATCCTGAAGCCCGAGGTCAGCGCGTCCTTGACCAACAAGGTCTTCTACGCCAACCCGACCACCGAGTCGAAGAAGTTCGTCAAGGCCGAGGTCGTCAACAACCCGACGGTGTTCCTCTCCGAAGAAAACGTGAAGCTGATGAAGGGCTCGGCGGACCTGCTGAACAACGAGATCCGCCGCCAGCAGAACCGCGTCTACACGAGCTTCAAGACGGGACTTTAGGAGCCCCTTCACCTCGCCTCGCGCGAGGCAAAACCAAGGAGTTTGCGCGGATCCGGCTTTGCCGGTCCGCTGCAAAAGCCCCCTCGGGGGCTGAGGTCGGACACGGACAGTCCCGAGGACTGTTCGAGCCTAACGAAGGGCCGAGCCTGAAGGCTCGGCGCGGTCTGCAAGACGCACCGGAGGGAGCGTGGGGGCTCCATGACCATGGGTAATGACAACTCGAAGTTTCTTCAGATCAAGGATGTCGTGAAGGACTTCGGCGGCTACAAGGCCGTCAACCACGTGAACCTGGACATCGCCAAAGGCGAGATCTTTGCGCTGCTGGGCTCTTCGGGCTGCGGCAAGACCACCTTGCTGCGCATGCTCGCGGGCTTCGAGACGCCCACCTCGGGCAGCATCGTGCTGAACGGGACCGACCTGTCCGGCATGCCGCCTTACGAGCGGCCACTGAACATGATGTTCCAGTCCTATGCGCTGTTCCCGCACCTGACGGTGTGGGAAAACATCGCGTTCGGCCTGAAGCGCGACGGCTGGGCCGGCGACAAGGTGGCCGAACGCGTGGAAGCGATGCTCAAGCTGGTGCAGTTGGGCAAGTACGCCAAGCGCAAGCCGCACCAGCTGTCCGGTGGCCAGCAGCAGCGCGTGGCGTTGGCGCGCAGCCTGGCCAAGCAGCCTGAGATGCTGCTGCTGGACGAGCCGCTGGGCGCACTCGACAAGAAGCTGCGCGAGGAAACCCAGATCGAGCTGGTCAACATCATCGAGCAGGTCGGCGTGACCTGCGTGATGGTGACCCACGACCAGGAAGAGGCGATGACGATGGCCTCGCGCATCGCGGTGATGAGCGAAGGCCGCTTCCTGCAGGTGGGCACGCCGAACGAGATCTACGAGACCCCGGCATCGCGCT
>NZ_JBFUGE010000527.1:0-4252 GCF_056403075.1 Ideonella sp. P3_A4
GCCAGCGCCTGATGCCGATCGCATAAGGCCTGTGCGCGCTCGACCGTCCGGTTCGCGACCACCACCTCCGCCGGCGCAGCCTGCAGCAGCGGCCCCAGCACGCCCGCCGACGCGCCGCCGGCGCCGATCAGCAGCACGCGCTGCCCCGCGATCGCCTGACCTGCATTGCGCTCGATGTCGGTGATCAGGCCGACGCCGTCGGTGTTGTCGGCCCACCAGCCTTCGGCATCAAAGCGGACCACGTTGACAGCCTGGGCCAGCGCCGCGCGTTCGGTGTGGCGGGGGCAGAGGCGGAAGGCGTCGAACTTGAATGGCACCGTCACGTTGCAGCCCTTGCCACCATCCGCGGCAAAGGCTCGCAGCGTTGCCTCGAAGCCATCCAGCGGTGCCAGCACCCGCTCGTAGCTCATCGCCTGCCCTGTGGCGGCCGCGAATGCGGCATGGATGGCGGGCGAGCGGCTGTGCGCGACTGGGTTGCCCAGCACGGCGTAGCGGTCGAGTGCGGACGTCGACAGGGTCATCGGCGGTGCGAATCAGGCGCCCAGCGCGTCAGCGCGGCGTCGCGTTGCTGAGCGTGGTCTCCAGCCCGTCGGTACGGGTGAAGCGGAAGCGCGAGGTGACGACGATCTGGTCGGCCTGGTTGCGCATGGCGGTGGTGAAAGGGCCGAACGGTCCGGCCGCATGCACGATGGCCACGGCGCGCCGGTTCAACTCCGCCGACTTGGCCGGCCGCACGACCTCGGCCTCGATCACGTGGCCGCGCGAGTCGATCGTCAGGTTCATCGTCAACTCGCCGTACAGCTTCTGGCCCTTGTACTCGGGGAAGTTGCGCGTGCCGCGCTCTTCGATCTTGCGGCGCAGCGTGTCGTAATAGAGGGCATAGACCTCTTCACGCGTCGCCGGGCTGATGTAGCGCTTCTTCGGCCGCGCGTTCTCGTCGTTGATGCGCTTTTCGATCTCGGCCAGCATACGCAGCAGCTGACGCCGGCGCTCTTCACGCTCGGCCTCGTCGCGGCTCTGGACCGGACGGGCCGGGTCGGGCGGCGGCAGCAGCGCCATCTCGCGCCGGATCTGCGCCAGCAGCTGCTGCTGCACGTCCTGCATCTGCTCGACCTGCTTGGTCGCTTCGGTCTCGGCGTCACCGGTGATCGTGATCGCCGACGGCGGCAGCGGCGACGTCGCACGGCCCTTCTCGGCCTCGCCGCCGCCGGCCAGGCTGGCTTGCGCGATGGCTTGCGCTTTGAGCGGCTTCTCGTCGGAGCGCGCGTTGACCAGCACGACCTCCAGCGGCGTGTCCTCGAACACCCGGTTGAAGGCCTCGGGGTTGACGAAGCGCATGGTCAGCAACACGCCATGCACGGCGACCGAGGCGATCAGCGCCCAGTGCAGCGCCGTCAGCGGCAGCCCCTTGAGGTAAGCGAGCCAGCGCATGGCGCTCAGGCGGCGGCCGGCACGGCGCCGGGCGCTTCGTTGTTGCCGTCGCCGCCGTCCGTGAGGTCGATCGCCAGCGTCAGCGCACCGGCGGCGGCTTGCTCGACGTCACCTTCGCCTTCTTCCTCGGCTGCGGCTTCGTCGGCGGCACCGTCATCCAGGCGCGCGACCAGGCTGGCGTGCAGGTCGAGCGTCAGCAAGTCGATGCCGGTGACGCGAACCCGTACATGGGTGCCGCGCGGCAGGCTGTCGGTGCCGAGCGCACGGAAGACCAGCGGCAGGTGGTCGCAGCGGACCAGTCCGTCTTTCATCACCGACGCATCCAATTCGGTCAGGCCTTGCTGCTCGACATGGCGCAGCGCCCAGTAGCGCTCGATGCCATTCTGGAAGCCGTTGTAGGCGGTGTAGGCGCCGTCGAAACCCGAGATGATCGAGAACAGCGTCGCGTCTTTGGGCTTGAACGGTGCGGCCAGCGCAGCGGTGCGGCCGTGGCGAGCGCAGGCAATGATCTGCCACTGGTTGACCAGGTCGACATAACGCCGCAGTGGAGAGGTGGCCCAGGTGTACTGGGCGACGCCCATGCCGGCGTGCGGCGCTGGCTTCACGCCCATGCGTACCTTCACGCCGGGTGCGAGGCTGGCCTGGCTGCGGTAGATGCCGGGCACGCCAAGCTCGCCGAGCCAGCCGCCCCAGCGGCTGTTGGCCAGGATCATTGCTTCCGAGACGATCAGGTCCAGCGGCGCGCCGCGGCGGCGCTCGGTGATGCGCACCGTTTCGCTGCCATCGGGCTCGGCACCGCCGTTGCCTTCGAGGCGGAAGTTGTAGTCCGGCCGGTTGAAGTTTTCCGGCTTGCCGCGCACGACCTCGCGCGCCGCCTTCAGTGATTGCGCGAGGCGGAAGCAGAACGCCAGTTCGGTCGCGAACGGGTAGCTGGCCGGCGCTTCGCCGGTCAGCGTGGCTTCGGTGACGTACTCGTCCAGCTGGTCGTGGCGCAGGTTCGCCGCAATCGGCACCCGCTCGAGCTTGGTCTCGCTGCTCTTCACCTCCAGCGTGGCCTCGTCGATCGTGACGTACAGGCTGACGGCCGGGCAGTCGCGCCCCTCGATCAGCGTGTAGGCCTGCACGACAGCATCGGGCAGCATCGTGATCTTGAAGCCCGGCATGTAGACAGTGGACAGGCGGTCGCGTGCGACCTTGTCCAGCGCCGAATCGGGCGTGAACGCCAGCGCCGGCGCGGCGATGTGGATGCCGAAGGTGACGGTGCCGCTGCCCAGACCCTGGACCGACAGTGCATCGTCGATCTCGGTCGTCTGCGAGTCGTCGATCGAGAAGGCCCGCACCGGCGAGAGGGGCAACTCGTCGCGGATCGCAGGCGCCTCGAGCGCCGGGAATCCGTAGCCCTTTGGGAAGGTCTCGAACAGGAAACGGCGCCAGTGAAACTGGTACGGGCTGCTGATCGCGCCGGAGGCGGTCAGCAGATCCAGCGGTGCACGCTGGCTGCGCTTGGCCGCCTCGACGACGGCCTTGTACTCGGGCGCGTTCTTGTCGGGCTTGAACAGGATCTTGTAAAGCTGCTCGCGCACCGGGCCCGGACATTGGCCGGCGGCCAGCTCCTCGGCCCAGGCCTCGATCTGCGCGGCTTGCTGCTTCTTGCGCTCGATGGCGAGCAGCGCGGCCTTGACGATCTCTTCCGGCGCCTTCTTGAACAAGCCCTTGCCGGCGCGGCGGAAGTAATGCGGCGCGTCGAACAGGCGGAACAGCGCTGCCGCTTGCAGCTCAGGGCCGGCTTTCGCATCGAAGTAGTCGCGCGCCAACTCGGCAAAGCCGAACTCGCCTTCGGGCGCAAATTCCCAGGCCAGATCGAGGTCGATCTCGGGGGCGCGCGCGTGCGCAGTCGCCAACAACTCGGCCGGCTGCGGCTTGTCGAAGCGCAGCAGCACGTTGGCGGATTTGACCTTCACGCGCTTGCCTGAATCCAGCTCGACCTGCATCGAACTGTCGGCTTCGGACATCACGCGGCCGGCGAGGAATTTGCCGGCGTCATCGAACAGGGCATACATCACGGGCGCGATTGTCGCTGAGGCTGATGCCTCGCCTGTGACCAGTCGTGGCGGGCGTGCTCAGCGGAAGGTCAATGTGACGGCGCGGGCGTTCACCCACGGCGCCCATTCGATGGGGTCGAGCAGCAGCGAGCTGCCATAGACCAGCGTCAGGCGGCGGCCCTTCAGGGTCGTCACGTCGAGTGCGGATGGCGGTGTGCCGTCTTCGGGCACCGGGGCGATGGCGCGCACCTCGCGCACGAATTCGCGCCCTTGTCGGGTGTGGAAATCACGCCGGGCCGACGCGTCGGGGCTCAGCAACATGTGGCCACCCCAGTGCTGATCGGCGGGGCGATTCGGTGCCGGCGGGTCGTAGGCGAGCAGTTCATACGAACCCGGTTCCGGCACGTTGGCCAAGGCGCCGCTGCGCGCGGGGATCAGCAAGCCGTTGGACCGCTCCTGGCGCTTGGCCGCCGCGGCGAAGGCGGGCGACAACGAGCTCGCGAGCACGACACCCGGCGCGTCGTCCCCGCTCAGGCGGAAGACGAGGCGGAAGGGTGCTGCCCGCAGCGCGATGGTTCGCCCGTCGGTCAGCGGTTGGCGCTTGCCATCTTGCTCGACGCTGGCTTCGACGGCGTAAGTCGGGCTGGCCTGGGCCGCCTGCAACATGGCCGACTCGATCCAGGCCAGCAGCGCCGTGTCCTTCGATTCGAGCGCCGCGCGCCATGCATTGCCGCGGCCGATTTCGCCCCGGGCCGGGTCGCGCACGCTTCGGTCAAGCA
>NZ_JBFUGE010000528.1:0-4249 GCF_056403075.1 Ideonella sp. P3_A4
TTCAGCACCCAGTCGCCTTGCACAGGCTTGCCAATGAATGCGGCCAGCGCTGCCGAGCTGGTCGAGTCGTAGCTGGCCACCAGGTTGTCGGTGTTGCCGCCCGAGCGCTTGTGCAGCGTGGCCACGGTGCCGCCGGGGCCGACCAGCTCGACGACCAGGTCGCCGATGTAGGTGTGCGAGATGTTGACGCTGGCCTGCAGGCGCTTGAGCATGCCGCCGGCGGCCACGTTGATCTTGCTGCGCACACCGTCCGGGTTGTTGTCAGGGATCGCCACTGGCGAGGTGTTCTCGACATGCACCGCGCCGGTCGGCGCGCCCTCGCCGAGGCGAAAGCGCATCTTGTTGTCGGGCACGCCGATCTCGCCGATCACCAGGCCCGAATCGGCGCCGCTCCACAGCCGTGTCGACGGCCGGGTGTCATGCGACAGCGCGATGCCGGCCACGGCCGCGAACAGGTCGGTGCCATCGCCCTGGTTGACGTTGTGTTCCAGGTCGTCGTGGCCATCGGCCTGCAGCAGCCGGCATTGGTAGTGGCGGCTGCCCAGCCCGTCCTGGAATTCGTTCGAGCCGTTGGTGTCGCAGTGGTAGACGGCGAGTCCACTCGCGGGCAGGTGCTGGTCCAGCCCGAGCTTGCAGCGGTTCTCGACGATGAAGTATTCGTTCGGCGCGCCGGTCTTGAACTTGTAGACCGTGTCGTAGGCGCCGTGCTGGATCTCCAGCTGCGTGCCGTCGTCGCTGAGCTCGATCTCGTTGTCGCACCAGCCGGCCAGGTCGCGCAGGTAGGCACACACTGGCGACGGTGTGAGGCCAAAGTTCAGGTGGTTGCCGGAGCCCATCAGACAGTAGGTGCCGATGCCTGCGCTCTTGACGCCATCGCCTTCGCGGTTGGCGTCGCCGTAGTCGTACATGTCGGGGAAGCGGCACAGCAGGTGCCCGTTCTCGTGGCAGAAAGTGCCGATGCTGAGCTCGCTCGCATTGCGCCCGGCGCTGGTCAAAAGGTACAGGTTGGTCGAGATGCTGCCGTAGCGCAGGTCGATGGTCGAGTTGTGCGGCCACAGGTCACCGTCGTACTGGGTCTGCCCGGCGTACAGGATGTTCAGCGCATCGAGGATGCCTTCGCGGCGCGAGTCATAACGCGTCAGGTCCACACCCGAGGCAACCGCCAGGTCGAGCGCCTCCTGCACCAACAGCGTGGTCAGGTAGTGGGCGCGGTCATGCGCCAGGCGGAACGGACCGACCACGTCGTTGCTGTAGTCGAGCTTGCCGGTCGAGACGGTGCGGAAGTACTCGCGCGCCGAGCAGAAGTTGCCGTTGCGGGTGTAGTTGGCGCCGTTGAGCATCTCGTCGATGTCGGCCTTGGTGACGGTGGTCTGCACGTCCTGGAACTCGACCAGGATGGTCAGCCCACGCACTTGGCCGTTGCTGAGCCGGCGCCCTTCGAGCAGGCCGTTGCTGGGCCCGAAGCTGAGGGCCGCCGAATGCGCGACCGGTGTCGTGCGGCGCGGCTGGCTTCGCGCGCGGCGTGCTTCGAAACGGCGGTGGCTGACGCCCAGCGCCTCGCGCAAGTGACGTGCTGTGCCAGCCGGCGCTGGGGCGGTGACCGGCACACCGCTGGAGACGAAGCTGCCGTTGGTGACGCTCGCGTAGCAGAACTGGCCGCGGTCGCTGTCGTTGACGGCGGTGTAGCCATCGAGCGTTTCGTGGATCGCGTAGAACTCGTCGCCCGTCACCTTGAGCTGGATGTCGGGGCCGTTGCGTTGGCCGAAGGTCAGGGTCTCGCCAAAGATTGCGCTCATGTGCGTCTCCTTGTGGCGACGGCCAAAGCGCGGACCTGCCCTTTGTCGGCCACCGTCGCATTGGGCGCCGCGCGGTTGGGTGCGCACATCCCCAAACAAGGGTAGGGCGCGGCCTGCGATCCCCCTAAGGCGCGGGACGCGGGACGCCGGCTGGCGCTGCGCTGTTGCTCACGCGACCGATAGCAACGCCAACAGGCTGGCCTGGCGCATCAGGCGCTCGCTGGTGGGCTCGTCGTCACAGACAGTCTTCCAACCAAAGAGCTCGGCCCACCAGGCGTCGTCGACGTGGTGGTCGACAGGGCGCGTCCCGGCACAGGCGAATGTCGGCGTCGGGACGGGTGGGTTCGGCAGGGCGGTGGCGGCGTTCACGGCAGGCGGCTCCATGGGCTCGGTGTTCAGGACTGAACTATCCGAGCCTGCTGCTGACAACGTGGTGTCAGTGGACCCGTCAGCGGGGCGGTCAGTGGCGCGAAGCCGTCAGTTCCAGCGCCAGGACCAGATCATGTCGAGCGCACTGTCTTCGCCCGACTGCGCCCGCAGGGTGAAGCGCTGGGCGGCGCGGTAGATCAGCTGCCAGGTGCCGGTGGTGGCGTTGACGCTGCGCTCGTAGCCGACGTACCAGCGCCGCGTCAGCTGCTTGCCGAGCGAGACCGTGGTCGTCTGCTCGGCGCCTTCGCCGGTCTGGCGCACACCGAAGTCCGACAGGCCGATGTTGGCCAGGAAGGCGTCGGTCGGGCCCTCGCCTTCACCCGCCAGCAGCGCCATCGCAGCGCGCTGCAGCAGGGCTGAATCGGCGCGGCCCAGGCCATCCGGTGCGCGGCCGAGTACCAGCCAGCTGAGCTTGTCGGTGTCGCTCATCTCGGGGTCGCTGGCCAGCCGCACGCGCGGGTTCAGCGCGGTGCCGGTGACGGACACGCCGACCTCGACATCGAGGTTCGGCCGGATCGCCAGGATGTCCAGCCGCGGGTCGTCCAGCGGGCCGGTGAAGACCAGCAGGCCACGCTCGATCTCCAGCTTCTGGTTGTAGGCCCGGTAGGTGCCGCGCTCGGCCCGCACGTCGCCGCGCACGGCGAGCTGCTTGCCGGGGTTGGTCAGCTGCAGTGTGCCGCGCAGGTAGGTGTCCAGCCCACGGCCCTTGATGCGCAGCGAGGGGCCGAGGTCCAGCGCCAAGTCGAGCTGGGTTTCGAAGTCGCGCTCGGCGGCCGTGGGCGGGGTGATCTCGGTGGGCTGGCCATCGGGGCCCGGCGCGCCAGGCTCGCCCGGGGCTGGTGCGCTGGCGGCTTGGCCGACCACGCGCACGTCGTCGTCCAGCGTCGGGGCGCCGCCGCGGCTGAAGTCGATCAGGCCTTCGTCGAACTTGAGCTTGCCGCTCAGCTTGGCCGAGTTGGGCCGCAGCGCCAGCGTGGCCTGGCCGGTGGCGACCAGTCGCCGGTCCAGCCGGCCGAGCAGGCGCAGGTAGTCGGCCTTCACAGTCAGGTCGGCCTCGGGCCGGCGGCCCAGCGTGGCTTCGCCAGCGACACGCAGTGTGCCGTCGCCGCCGCGCCATTCGAACTGCTCGATCTTGGCGTGGTCGCCGTGGAAGCTGATGTCGACCGTGCCATTGGTGAACTGCACGCCTTGCAGGCCGTTGCGCACCTCGAGTTGGCGGCCCGTCAGGCGGCCACTGAACTCGGGCGAGCCGAAGCGTCCGCCCAGCGAGGCCGCGCTTTGCAGGTCGCCGCCCAAGCGCCAACCCGGCGGCACCCAGGCGCCCCAGGCGGCCAGCTTGGCCACGTGGAGCTGGAACACGCCGTCCAGCGGCGCTTCAGGCCCCGGCCAGCGGGCCTGCGGCGTGGTGCGGACGCTGGCCACGCCGGCCATGTCGCCCAGCTGCGTGCCGGCCGCGCCGACGGTGAAGTGCCAGGTGCCGTCGTGCGCGGCCAGTCCGAGCCGCAGGTCGGACAGGCCCAGTGGCCGGTGCACGGTGGCCTCGTCGCGCACGTCGTCGGCCACGCTCAGGTCGCCGCGCAAGCGCTCGAAGACGATGTCGGCATCGAAGCGCTCGCTGGCCTGCACGTGGATGTCGCCGCTCAGCACCAGGTCGCCGCGCCAGCCGAGCTCGGGCTGGGCACGCGCCAGCAGCGGGGCGATCTCGAACGCATCGAGCTTGGCCTGCACCGCCAGCTGGCCCGGGCCACCACCCGCGCCGGCGCGGTACCGCGCTTCGCTCCAGTGCAGCGCGGTGCCGGGCAGAGCGATGCGGCCGGGCTCGGCGCTGGCTTCGCTCAGGCTGCCGCTGTCGTCCCAGGCGAGGTTCAGGGCCAGGTCCTTGGCCGCTAGCCAGGGTTGTCCGGAGCCGTCGCTGGCTCGGCCTTGCAGGTCCGTGAGACGGCCTTGCCAGCGGCCGGCCTGCCACGGCTGGTTGCCCTCGACCGCCGGCTGCCAGCGGCCGTTGGCAGCGAGCTGCACGCGGG
>NZ_JBFUGE010000529.1:0-4246 GCF_056403075.1 Ideonella sp. P3_A4
GTGCTGGAGTGGGCCTTCTTCAGTTTTCTCTACGAGCGCGAGCACCTGCAGCAGGTGCTGATGACCTACGGCCTGATCCTGGTCTTCGAAGAGCTGCGCTCGATCCTCGTCGGTGACGAGGTGCACAGCGTGGCGCCGCCCGAATGGCTCACGGGCAGCATCGCGCTCGGTGACCTGATGAGCTACCCGGTCTACCGGCTCTTCATCTCCGGCGTGTGCTTGCTGCTGGCACTGGGCATGTATGTCGTATTCGCGAAGACGCGGCTGGGCATGATGATCCGCGCCGGCGCCAGCAACCGCGAGATGGTTCAGTCGCTTGGTGTCGACATCAAGTTTCTGTACCGCGTGGTGTTCGCGGCCGGCGTCGCGATCGCGGTGCTGGCCGGCATGGTCGCAGCACCGGTGTCATCGGTCTACCCGGGCATGGGCAACCAGGTGCTGATCATCTGCTTCGTCGTCGTCGTGATCGGCGGCATTGGCTCGATCCGCGGTGCGCTGCTCGCAGCGCTGCTGATCGGCCTGGTCGACACCTTCGGCAAGGTCGTCTTCCCGCAAGCCGCCGGCGTGTTGGTCTATGTGCTGATGGCGCTGATCCTGCTGTGGAAGCCCGACGGGCTGTTCAAGGCATGACGGGCACGCAACTGGGCAAGCATGCATTCGTTGCGGCGGCCGTGCTGGCGTTGGCATTGCTGCCTTTGCTGACAGGCAGCTTCGGCGTCGACCTCGTCACCAAGATCATGATCTTCGCGATCTTGGCCTTGAGCTTGGAGCTGCTGGTCGGCATGACGGGGCTGGTGTGCTTCGGCCAGGCGGCGTTGTTCGGGCTGGCGGGCTACGCCGCGGTGAGACTGTCGCCCGAGTCCGACTCGGCCTCGATGTGGTGGCTGTTGCCGGCGTGCATCGGCGTGTCGGGCTTGTACGCGCTGTTCATGGGCGCGCTGTCGCTGCGCACCAAGGGCGTCTACTTCATCATGGTCACGCTCGCCTTCGCGCAGATGGCCTACTACGTGGTGCACGACACGCCGCTGGGCGGCGGCACCGACGGCATCTACCTGTACTTCAAGCCGACGCTCGCGATCGGCAGCTGGACGATCGTCGACCTCGACAAGCCGCTGCCCTTCTACTACCTGGTGCTGGTGTGCCTGCTCGGCGTGTTCGCGAAGCTCGCGCTGCTGGCCCGATCGCGCTTCGGCCGCGCACTGGCCGGCATCCACGCCAACGAACAGCGCATGCGCGCGGCCGGCTACTCGACCTATCCGTACAAGCTCGCGGCCTTCGTCGTGTCGGGCTGCATCGCGGGCTTGGCGGGCTTTCTGTTCGCGGTCAAAGACGGCTTCGTGAACCCCGAGCTGTTGTCGTGGCACCAGTCGGGCGCAGTGCTGATCATGATCATCCTCGGTGGCCTGGGTCATTTGCGCGGCGCGGTGCTGGGCGCTTTTGCGTTCACGCTGCTGCAGGAGCTGTTCCAGAGCGAAGCCGTCTTCGGCTCTTTCGCCAAGCACTGGCACCTGGGCCTGGGCGCCACCATCATCGCCAGTGTGGCGCTGCTGCCGAACGGGCTGATCGGCTTGCCGGCGCTGGTGCGGCTGCGTCTGTTCGGTGAAAGCAAATGAGCGAAACGCTGCTGCGCTGTGAGGGCCTGACACGCCGCTGGGGCGGACTGGTCGCGGTAGACGGTGTGTCGCTCGACTTCGCACTGGGACAGGTGCACGCCGTAATCGGCACCAACGGCGCCGGCAAGTCGACGCTGATCAACATGCTGTCGGGCGAGATCCCGCCCTCGGCTGGCACGGTGGCTTTGATGGGCGAAAACGTGACCGCCTGGACGCAACCGCGCCGCGCCCGCGCCGGCCTGGGCCGCAGCTACCAGCGCAACACCATCTTCCCGAACTTCAGCGTGCTGGAGAACTGCCGCCTCGCTGCGCAGGCTACGTACCAACATCCTTGGGCTTGGTGGCAGGCCGCGGCACGCTGCGAGCGCAGCCTCGGCGCCGCACGCGAGGCCAGCGCACGCGCCGGCCTGAACGATGTGCTCGATCGCCCGGCCGGCCTGCTCTCGCACGGCCAGAAGCGCCAGCTCGAAATTGCGATGTGCCTGGCCACGGCGCCCAAGGTTCTGCTGCTCGACGAGCCGTTGGCCGGCATGGGCGCCGAAGAAACCGAGCGCATGCTGGCGCTGCTGAGTGAGTTGCGCGCCGGCCACGCGACGCTGCTGGTCGAGCACGACATGGACGCCGTCTTTCGCATCGCCGACTGGATCACCGTGATGGTCAATGGTGCGGTCATTGCGTCGGCCCAACCTGAAGACATCCGCAACGATCCTGCGGTGCAGGCGGCTTACTTGGGCGGGCATTGAGATGAGAGAAGCCTCGCTTCGAGCGTACTGCGGTCGCGGCGGCAGGGTGGGGGCGGTGCCCCCGTTCGCCGTCCGCTCGCGGGCCACTGTCGGCGGACTGCGCGCCGCATCTCCATCAACAGCGTGGTGCMCGGCTGTCGTTGGGGCGACCGCGAATGAGGTCCGGCGCCCGGGGACACCACCCCCACCCTGCTGGCACCGTCCATGGCGCGGCACGCAGTGGCATGCCACCCTGGGTGCCCTGGCCGGTGGCTCGGGGTGCGTTCGGAGGTCCTCATTCGCGGTCGCCCCAACCGCCACACGAGAACACGTTGCAGACCGAGAGTCCGTAGCAAGCGCACCCCATCTCCCCGCGAGCCGGACCGGAGAACGTGCCCCGAGCCACCGGCCTCGCACGACCGTGGCACGTAGATCGCCTCAAGCGGCCTCAAACGCAAGGAGCCACTGAGATGGCCGCCCCCATCATCGAAGCAAGCAGCATCCACGCCTGGTACGGCTCCAGCCACGTGCTGCACGGTGTCGACATTACGGTGAACGGTGGCGAAACCGTCGGCCTGCTCGGCCGCAACGGCATGGGCAAGTCGACGCTGATCCGCACGCTGCTGGGCCATGTGAAGCAGCGCGAAGGCCGCATCGCTGTGCGTGGACAAGACCTGTCGCGCTGCGCACCGCACGAGGTGGCGCGCGCTGGCATCGGCTACGTGCCCGAAGGCCGCGGCGTGTTCCCGAACCTGAGCGTGCGCGAGAACCTGGTGATGGCTGCTCGCCCCAGCCGCGAGGGTCGGCGTGACTGGACCTTGGAACGGGTGCTCGACACCTTTCCCCGCTTGGCCGAACGGCTGACGAATCAGGGCAACCAGCTCTCGGGCGGCGAGCAGCAGATGTTGTCGATTGGCCGGGCGTTGATGACGCACCCCGACCTGATCATCCTTGACGAAGCCACCGAGGGCTTGGCGCCGCTGATCGTGGCCGAGATCTGGCGCGTGATCGGCCAGATCCGCGCCAGCGGCATCGCCACGCTGATCGTCGACCGCGACTACCGCAAGGTGGCCGCGCAGGCCGACCGTCTGGTCGTGCTGCAAAAGGGCCAGGTCGTGTTGGCTGGCGAGGCCGCTGCGCTCGCCGGCAGCGATGCGCTGGCCGCTTGCCTCGGAGTTTGACCATGAGCATGATCCAACCCTTCGGTGACCCGGGCGCCTTGGCGCCCTCTCGCGTGCTGCGAGAGGACTTGGCGGGCGGCGGCTTCGTACTGCGCAGCGCCGAGGCCTTGCAACCCTTTGCCCGCTGCATCGGCGACTGGCTGGAGYATTGGGCCCGTACGACGCCGAACGCGCTGTTCTTGGCCGAGCGCGACGGCGGCAGCGGTTGGCGCCAGCTCAGCTACGCACAGGCACGCCATCAGGTCGGCCGCATCGCCCAAGGCCTGCTCCTCCGCCTGCCCGCTGGTAAGCCTGTCGTCGTGCTGTCGGACAACGCGGTCGACCACGCGTTGCTGGCACTCGCCGCCATGCACGTCGGCCGGCCGGTCTGCACGGTCTCCAGCGCCTACTGCCGGCTGACCAAGGACTACGCCAAGGTCCACGCCATCCTCGATGCTTTGGACCCCGCGTTGGTCTACGCCGCCGAGCCCAGCGTCTACGGCCCGCCGATCGCCAGCTGGGCTGCGCGTGGCACGCGGCCCATCGTCTTCAGCCGCGGCGCCACCGAGTTGCCTGGTGCACTGGACGTTGAGCAGCTTGCTGCGGCTGACGAAACGCCGGCGGTGATGCAGGCCTTTGCCACCATCACCCCCGACACCCACGCCAAGTACCTGCTGACCAGCGGCTCGACCGGCACGCCCAAGGTCGTCATCAACACGCACCGCATGCTGTGCGCCAACCAGCAGCAGAT
>NZ_JBFUGE010000530.1:0-4220 GCF_056403075.1 Ideonella sp. P3_A4
TTCAAGCGCTGACGTCGGCGCTCTGACCTGACCCTGCGCGGCGCCAGCGGGGCTGCGGGCCGATGCGCGGCCAGTCCACCCGTGCGCTGCGGGGCCTGACGCCTGCATCCCTTCGCTTCGAACGCCGGCAGGCCCGGCGGCGCAGCCGTGCCCGCATGGCCCTGGGCCGCAGACAGACCCCTTTGTCGGGAGGCTCATCGTTTGACCTATCGACGTCGATCGAATTCTTGGGAAAAATGTCCCAAGCATGACGACGCTGGTGCGCGCACAACAGGTCCTTGAAACAACCGTTGCAACCTTGCTTCGGCCGCTGTTTCGCCTGTTGCTGGGGCAGTCCATGTCCTTCATCGCCTTTGAAGAGATTGCCAAGCGCGTATTCGTGGAGGTGGCGATGAAGGACTTCAACATCGAGGGCAAAGCCCCCTCGATGTCGCGTGCGGCCATCCTGTCCGGCCTGACCCGCAAAGAGGTTGCCAGGCTGCTGGCTGACTTGCCGCCGGGTGAGTCGGCGCCAAGCGAGCGCTACAACCGCGCCGCCCGTGTGCTGACTGGCTGGCAGCGTGATGGAGACTTTCTCGACAACGATGGCTCGCCGCGCTGGCTGCACGACGAGGGCCCGCGCAGCTTTGCCGAGCTGGTGCGCCGCTACAGCGGCGACATGCCCGCGCGCGCGGTGCTGGACGAGCTGCTGCGCGTGGGCTCGGTGCGTCGCCATGACGACGGTCGGATCGAGCCCGTGGCACGCGCCTACGTGCCGACGACCAGCGTGGCCGAGAAGCTGGCCATCCTGGGCACCGACGTGGCCGACCTGATTGCGACCATCGAACACAACATTACCCATGGCGGGACGGAGCCGCGCTTCCAGCGCAAGGTGATGTACCACCGCATCGCCATCAACCACCTGCCGGCGCTGCGCCGGCAGAGCGCCGTCCAGTCGCAGGCGCTGCTCGAACGGCTGGACCGTTGGCTGCAGGAGCACGACACCGGCGTGCCCGACGACGGCCCCGAGCCGCGCGCCGCGCGCGTCGGCGTGGGCATCTACTACTTCGAAGAACCGCTGCACGACTCGCCGGAGTCGGACTCGGCTTTCATGGGAGAAGGCAGATGAGACTCCAGCGTTGGCTTGCCATCGGCAGCGGTCTGCTGAGCATGGTGGCGTTCTCCTTCGCCGGCAGCGGTGGTGGTGGGGGTGGCATCGGTGGCACCGGGGGCATGCGCCTGGCGGTGACCGACGCCCCGGCCTGCGGCTACGAACAGGTCAACGTCACGATCAACAAGCTTCGTGTTCATTCGCACGCCGACGCAGGAGCCGGCGACGTCGGTTGGTCCGACATCGTGCTGAGCCCGCCGCGCCGGATCGACCTGCTGACGCTTCAGAACGGCTTGGTCGAGTTGCTGGGCGAAACCCCGCTGAGCGCTGGTCACTACGCACAGATCAGGATGGTGCTGGCCGACAACAGCAAGGCCACGCCTCTTGCCAACTCGGTCGTGCCGTCCGGTCAAACCGAAGTGGCCTTGGACACGCCGGGCAGCAGCACCAGCGGCATCAAGATCAAGCTCGACACCGATGTCGGCGATGGGCAGGTCGTCGACGTGGTGCTCGACTTCGACGCCTGCAAGTCCGTGGTGTCGGCCGGCAATTCCGGTCGCTACAAGCTCAAGCCGGTGATCACGGCGATCCCCTTGGTGACGGGCTCTGGACAAGGCGTCGTCGGCTATGTCGATCCGTCGTTGCCGATGTCGCAAACCCGGGTGGCGGTCCAGTCCCACGGGGTGCAGGTCAAGGCGACCACGCCCGACGCCGGCGGCAAGTTCGTGCTCTACCCGGTGCCCGTCGGGAGCTACGACCTGGTGATCACCGCTGCCGGGCGCGTCACCGCCGTCGTGACAGGGGTGCCAACCGACACGGTGGCCTACACCAACGTCAACACCGCCGATTCGCCGATCGTGCCGGGTGTGGCTGCACTCGGCTCACGCACGGTGGGTGGCCTGGTGTTGCCCGCCTCGGCCACCACAAGGGGATGGCAGCAGCTGACGGGTGGTCCTGTTGTGGAGGTGGGCTTCGGGCCTGTGGACGCCCAGACCGGCGCCTACTCGCTGGCGCTGCCGATCGATGCGCCGTGGACGGCCACGTATGCACCGCTGCAGTCCTCGATCACCTTCACCGTCGACGGCCAAGCCGCGGGGCAGTACACGCTGGAGGCCGCTTCGGGAAGCAAAGTGAAGACGAAGTCGGTCGATGTGCGGCTGCCGGTGCCGCCAGTCAACTTCACCTGGCCATGAATGACCGACAGGAAAGCGTCAGTTAGCCGACGCGGACGACTGGGAGGGCCCACCATGATCGAATCGAACATAGCAGCTTGCCGGGTGATGGTCGTCGATGACGACGAGACCAACCTGCTGTTGGCCACCGAGGTGCTGAGGCTGTTCGGGGCCCAAGCCGTCGCCTGGAGCAACTCGGCGGCGGCGTTCAAGGCGTTCGAGCAGGAGCCCGTGGACATGATCTTCATGGACGTGCACATGCCCGGGATGGGCGGCCTGGAGCTGGCCGACAAGATCCGTGCAGTCGAGCAGCACACCGGCCGCCGAAGAACACCCATCGTGGCGTTGACCGCCAGCGCCATGCCGCACGAGCTGGAAGCCTGCCTGCAGCATGGCATGGACGAAGTGATGACGAAGCCGTTTGTTTTTTCTGCGCTGAAAGCAACGCTGCATCGCTGGTGTCCGGCCCCCGATCCGCTGCAGGGGAGCGGCCCGCTCTAGGCGTACGAAGGTCAGCGCTGATGGCCGACCTTCACAGCGACCGCGGCAAAGGCTGCTCGCCGTCCACCGCATCGCTGGGCTGAGCTGTCGCAGCAGCCTTGACATCCAAGGCCCGGGCACCATGCTTGCCATTCCCCCGCATCGGGGCCTGTTCGGCCCGGCCAGGAGTTGTCATGGCGAAGCACGGCGAGAAGGCCCAGGAAAAGGTCGAAAAGGTGTTGCATGAGTACAAGCACGGCGACCTGAAGAGCAGCAGCGGCAAGAAGGTGACGAGCCGCAAGCAGGCGGTGGCGATCGGCCTGTCGGAAGCGCGCGCCGCGGGCGGCAAGGTGCCGGCCAAGAAGTCGAGCGGGTCTTCCAGCTCGCGCAAGCACTGAACAACCGTCCACGGCGGAACAGTCATGCAAGCCTCGTCATGGATCCTGTGCAGCCTGGTGTGGGCGGCCATGGCGGCCTGCAGCACTGCTGCATCCACAACCGCCGACCCGGGCTACGGGCCCAACCCGAACTTGCCGGCGCCTCAGAAGCAGCTGATTCCGACTGTCAACGTCGCCAAGGCCAATCCGTGGCCCGCCGGCACGGCGCCGGTGGCGGCCACGGGCTTGGCGGTGAAGGCTTTCGCCACCGGCCTGACCCACCCGCGCTGGCTGCTGGTGCTGCCCAACGGCGATGTGCTGGTGGCCGAGACCAACGCGCCGCCCAAGCCCGACGACGGCAAGGGCCTCAAGGGCATGGTGATGAAGGCCAAGATGAAGGAGGCCGGCGCCGGCACGCCCACGCCGAACCGCATCACGCTGCTGCGCGACGCCGATGGCGACGGCGTGGCCGAGGTGCGCAGCGTGCTGCTGGAGAACCTCAACTCACCGTTCGGCATGGCGTTGATCGGCGATCAGCTTTATGTGGCCTGCACGGACGCAGTGATGCGCTTTCCCTACCGTGCCGGCGACACCCGCATCAGCGCCGCCGGCAGCAAGCTGACCGACCTGCCGGCCGGCACGCTCAACCACCACTGGACCAAGAGCCTGATCGCCAACGCGGCGGGCACCAAGCTCTACGCGACCGTCGGCTCGAACAGCAATGTGGCCGAGCATGGCATGGAGGTCGAAGAGGGCCGCGCGGCGATCTGGGAGATCGACGTGGCCAGCGGCCAGAAGCGCTTGTTCGCCACCGGCCTGCGCAACCCCAATGGCATGGGCTGGGAGCCGGGCAGCAAGGTCTTGTGGACGGTCGCCAACGAACGCGACGAGCTGGGCGACAACCTGGTGCCGGACTACCTGACCTCGGTGCGTGATGGGGCGTTCTATGGCTGGCCCTACAGCTACTACGGTGCCCATGTCGACGCGCGTGTCTCGCCCAAGAACCCCGAGATGGTCGCCAAGGCCGTGGTCCCCGACTACGCGCTCGGCTCGCACACCGCATCGCTGGGCATGACCTTCTCCGATGGCTCGACGCTGCCG
>NZ_JBFUGE010000531.1:0-4184 GCF_056403075.1 Ideonella sp. P3_A4
GTCGAAGGAGGAGGACCAGATCGTCACGATCCAGCGCTTCTCGGAACTGCGCGGCCGCAGGGTCGCCCTGGTCGGCTCGGCCCAGCTGCTGGGTCGCCAGCTGGACCGGGCGCTGCAATACAAGATGGAGCTGGTCGACGTCGAGACCGACGGCAAGGCCTTCGACATGGTCCGCAACGGCAGCGTGGCGGCAGTCTTCTCGGTGAGCGGCTGGCCGAGCGGCACGCTCAAGAATCTCAAGCAKGACTCGGGCCTGACCCTGGTGCCCTTCGACGTGCAGACGCCGAGCCCCCAGATGAACGTGCGCACGCTCAACTACCGCGGCCTGGGGGTGTACAACAACAACGCGCTGGCGATCCCGAACGTCCTCTTCACGCGGCCCTTCAAGGGCGACAAGGCGGGAGAGGTGGCCAAGCTCAAGGCTTGCCTGGCGGGCAAGCTGGGCGAGCTCCAGGAGGGCTCGTTCGAGCCGGGGTGGAACGAGATCAAGGACACCGGCAACACCTACGACGTGCCGCGGTTCGGGACGGCATCGCCGCAGCGGCCGGTGACCGAAGTCAGCGGGGTGAAGAAGAAGGGCTGACGGGGGAGCGATCCGCAAGGTTCAGGGCCTGCTTGGCCATGCGGACATCGCAGCGACCATGATCTACACCCATGTGCTGCGGCTTGGGGGCGCAGCCGTGCGAAGCCCGATCGATTCGATGAACCTCCTGGCGCAATGCGCAGTCACCAGTGAAGGGCCGGAAAGCTGCCGCGTGCGAATGACAGCCTTGTGGCCGCGTGCAGYCAGTTAGCAGTTGGGCCGATCGCAACGCCGCCGACCCCAAGCGGTCGGGCGACAGGATCGAGATCGGCGGCCCGAAACCGGACGCCCAGACTGACAGCGGCCGAGGAGTTGCCGCCCTGCTTGTACTATCTTCACGATGGCACATCGCGCTTGGATCGTCGACTCCGTAGGTGCACCGACTTTCGATCGACTGGTAGACGGGCTTACAGGCTCGGAGCTCCAGTCCCTTCTGCTCGAAGTGATGCACGCGCGCGCGTTGGCGCGCAGCGCGAAGGACCTTGTGGCTCAGTACGGCCGCGATCCCTTCTGTGTGCCGGCACCCGTCGACCTGCGCGAGATGCTGGCCATCGACAGCCACCTGTTGGCAGCCGCTGAGCGCTTCGAGGCGGTCGAACTCTCGCCGGTCGCGCCTATGGGAACCTGCTCGGTCGTCGGCCCGACTCATCAGAATCGCGTCCTCTCGGCTTTGCGGGCAACGGAAGTCGTATCGGACCCGACGAACGTTCTGGCGCTGGAGTGTGCGCTGCGGCTGCGGGCGCGTCCGGAGGTGGATCTCCACCTCGCCACGAGCCAGCGTGTCGTTCGCGCACAACCGGTTCCAAAACAGCCGGGATATGCCCAGCACTTTCGCCTGTTCGTTCTTGGGAGCGCGGGCATCGAGCGCAAGGAACACGCCTTCACGATCGAGACGGTCGCCCTGCATGTGCGCACGATCCTCGCGGGCCTTACCCGGCTTGAGCAACAGGGGTACGCCCTGGGCCGGCGACGCGTGGAAATCCTCGCGTCCCCCGAGAGGCAGGGCCTTGGCGACCACCTCGCCGAACTCCTGGCTGCTGACCGCCAGACGTTGGAGCATCCCTACTACTCAGGCGGACTGCGCTACCGAATTTGGGTGACCGGGCCCGACGGAGAGGAACTACCGCTCGCGGACGGTGGAGCCTTCGACTGGCTGAGCCAGCTCGCTGCCAATCGGCGCGCCGTCTTCATCGGAAGCGGACTGGGTTCGCAGTTGATCGCGCTGCGACTTGGACTCAAGCCATCGGCCTGAACACCTGAACAGACCTCACGGCTTGCGCACGGCATGCCGATCGTGGTCGCTCCAGCGTCAATGCAAATCCTAAGAATCGACCGTCGCCGCAGACCGCTCCTGGCCGCAACTCGCCCTCGTCTCCTTCATCACGCGCACCAAAGGCACAAGACTCCGGGCCTCGCCTCGATCCCCACCTTGCGCATCAGTGGCCAGCGCCGGCGGACCGTCGCGCGCGATTTCAGGACCCAAGAAGGAGAATGCCTGACCATGAACTTCGTCGTATCGAATCAGACCTGGCTCAAGATCGGTGTCGCCGCAGGCACGGTCGCGTTCGCGGCCGGCACGATCGGCCTGTTGTGGAATTCGGGCTCAGCACCAGACCTGACGGCTCAAGCGATGTCCGTGGCCGCAGCAGCGATATTGGCCTGGCTGACCCACATCGGCGTTCAGCTGGCGCGGTTCTTCAACCACACGCTCCTCGTCAACGACGACCATGTCGTGGTCCAACTCGGCGCCGCCTCCAGGACTCTCCATTGGAGCGCCCTGCAGGTCTCGGTCCGTCAACGCATCCAGACTGTCGAGCTTCGAGACACGACGGGGCAACTGGTCTATGCCGTTGACTGGTATGCAACGAACGCCCGCAAGCTCATCGGGCATCTCGACGCCCTGGGCCGCCACAAGCGCTGACCCCTCCACGTYCAGCATGGCTCGACTCATGCCTCGCCGAAAGGCTCTGCGTCCCGACGGCTACGCGGAGCGGCATTGCCTGTTGATTCAGTACTGGCTTCCAGGGTTGCCGCACTGCTACGTCCTTTGCCACGAGACTGCCCGAGCGCCGGCCTGCGCGACAGAGCGAGCCGAGGTCTTCGGGTTCTTCTTGTCTCAGGCCCAGCATCTGGCCGATGAGGCAGTAGGCGATTCGGAGGCCTTCCTGCTTGTCTATGGTGGCGCGTCCATCCGCAAGCGTGCAGGCCTTCATGCACATCTGTTCATTGTTCAGTCGCGCTGGCAGAAGGCTTTGGCCTATTCGGTTCTCGCCGCCAGGAACATTCTCTTGGCCGCGTGGCTTTCCGTCAGGCCTGGCCCCTCTTCACCAACCAAAGCCCCAATTCCTCTGTCGCGGGAATAGCTGAATCTCACGAACTGGTCACCTGACATTGTTGGACGGTGCCGAGGCTGCACACCGGGGTCAACCCTCTCCCTATCTTGCAAACCGCAACGGATCACTGCGGTGGTTAACCAATCTGGTGCGTCTCGACCACTAACCCGTCTCTAGGATGCACGCGCGTGCCCTTGCTTCATCCGGCACGCGCATAACAAGCATTTGGAGACAGCATGTACAAGAAATGGGGCACTTCGGCGCTCGCACTGGCCAGTTCGCTGTTCGCCGCATCCGTCGCGCATGCCGTGGAGAGCGTGCCTTCTTCGTCGAAGGACACCGGCGTTGCCAGTGAAAGCTTGCGCACCATCGATGGCCAGCGCTTCCGCTTCGTGAAGCACGTCGATGCCGGTGGCAACACCCGCGAAGCCATCTACGACGCCAACGGCAAGCGCGTGCCAGCGTCCGCCCTGCCCCGCCGGGCTCGGCCGCTGATCGAAGCGCCGCTGTCGCAAGCGTTGGCGCAATCGGATCGCGGCCGGACAGTCGCCGTGCAAGTGGCGCTGAACCTGCCCGGTCGCGAGCCTGAGCCCGCCTCCAGCGGCGAAGGAACGGAATACGCGGGCCAGTGGCAGGAAGGGACCGTTGACGGCCGCTCCTTGTCGGCCACCGACATGCAGGCCCTGTCGCAGCAACAGCAGGCCGATCACGCTGCGCGGCACGCCGCGCAGCAGGAGCGTCGACGCGCAGCCGTTCTGCGCTGGGCACAGGCCCATGGCTGGCACCAGCAGCCGGGCGTCGCAGAAGCCTTGCGCAGCGGCCGCAGCAGCGTCGTGCTGCAGCTCACGCCCGCCCAAGTGCGGAAGTTGGCTGCCGGCACCGATCGGATGGTGGCTGGCATCGGCCTGGCCGAGGACGCGCGAGACGACGACCTGGACAGCGCGATGGCCGCCACCAGCATCAGCACCGCAGCGCTGCCCCACAGCGCGACCCGCGGCAAGGGCATCGGCATCTTCCAGACGGAAACGGGCTGCGCGAGCCCGTCGAAGATCAGCAACTACACACGGCTGGCGGGCAGCGATAGCGAACACGCGCTCAACGTGGGATCGATCGTGCGCGCCGTGTCACCGGACTCGTACCTGTACTGCCGCTCACCGGTAACGCTGCCCTACAGCAGCGATCTCGACGGCGTTGATGGCCATCCTGCCATCAAGATCATCACGCGGTCCAACAGCAGCGACGACAGCACCTCTTACAGCTCCACGGAC
>NZ_JBFUGE010000532.1:0-4184 GCF_056403075.1 Ideonella sp. P3_A4
CCGTCAAGGGGACGTCTTGCGCATACGCGCAAGCCGCCCCTTACGTCGAACGTTAAGCATTGCAGTGCCAACCGTCGTCTATCTCTACATCGCCATTGGATTGCTCGTCAGCATCTTGCCAGTCAAGATAGGCGCCGCGCTGATCGACGCCCGAAGATCCGGCTACATCGTCTCCATCATCGCAGGAACTGTCGGAATCCTACTTTGGGCGCGAGTTGCGAAGGTGATTCCTTACGGAATCGTCTTTGGCCTACTTGCCTCAGCCCTCGTCTACATGTTTGCTCTTGGCACCACCTATCGAAGTGCTCTTCTTGTGGCGTTGGCGCAGGTTGTTGCTCTGTACATCTACATGTACTTAGTCTTGCGGGCTTTTGTCACTGCCGTCTTTGGAGCGCTGGGCCACCCCAGCTGAACCCAATGCTTCACCAACGAGCAATGCCTAACCCCTCCGTCAAGGGGACCTGCCTTCGGCAGGCCCCTTACGTCGAACGTTAGGCCCCTGCGGACGAACCCTTCGTACCGAGCAACACATGAACGATTCGATCACGCCCACTCAGCACCAAGCTAGTCCACGAGCTGTGTTGATCGTCCTACTTTGCACACTTGTTCTTCTTCCCGCCTGGATCGCCGTCTACATGTTCTGGCTCCGACCTCCGCTGTTGCAATGGGTCATGCTTACGTTGGGTTGGAGCTCAATCCGCGTACCAGCGGTTGTGCACGTCGTGGTGATCCTTGCACTGCCTGCAGCTCTTGCGGCATTGGCAGTTCTACTTTCTTCGATAAAGAGACGCGTGGTCTCTTAGAACAGAACAGTTCGTTCATGAGTCACTTCATAGCTGGTGTCCTCTCCTTAGCTCTTGCCTCCAATTTCCTCGGGTCCGTCTGCATTGCACGGCAAGTCCATCACGGTTGGCGCATCTCCGGTGCCTAACCCCTCCGTCAAGGGGACGTCCCGCAAGCGGGCCGCCCCTTACGTCGAACGTTAGACGCCTCATGGAAAGCGCAGATCTCAACATCGCCGAGATTCCATACGAGTCTGGYGRCATCCGTTTCCGCTATCAGCGCGTGCTGTCCGGGGACGGYACGCGCTGGATTCGACACGGGCTCTTTGTCGAATACGCAGCCAATGGGCARGTTGTGGCCGAGGGCCACTACGCCAACGGGAAGGAAGAGGGCCTGTGGCGCACCTACTAYCCAAGTGGGCAAGTCGCATCCGAAGGGCGCTATTCAGGCGGACTTGAAGAAGGGGAATGGAACTTCTGGTCTTCCGCCGGAGACCAGGAATCGCCATCTCTCTATCGCAACGGCCAAGAGGTCGGCAGTCCATGAAGCCGGCTGCCAAGTCGAGCTTTCGTCCGGTTGGTTGCTTGGCCCGCCAGGCGCCTAACCCCTCCGTCAAGGGGACGTCTTGCGGCAAGCCGCAAGCCGCCCCTTACGTCGAACGTTARGTMTCAAATGGAGCCGATTGACAACGAAGCYGAATGGCTGGTCGCTCTTCCCGAGGAAAAGAAGGTATTGTTTCTTGCTTCCTTGAGCCACGCGCTGACAATCGCAGGAAGGAACAGCTACAAGCCTCAAACCGAAGATCTTGAAAAGCCGAGCCAACTTCGAAGCATCAACGAAATTCAACATAGAGTGGCGGCATGCCTATGTCAGCTCTTGGTCGGTCAATGCGAGTTGAGTTTTCAGCGGTCTATCGCCTCATGGGTTCTTCACAACGGCGACTCCGAACTTCAAGATCTGCTTGCTTGGTCTTGGCACACTACAAAAGAGCGCTTGGCAACGTGAGACCTAACCCCTCCGTCAAGGGGACGTCCCGCAGGCGGGCCGCCCCTTACGTCGAACGTTAAGCCCCATGCAAACAGCCGCGCCCATTTTTGTCATCGTCTTCAGCGCTTTCCTGGCGTTGTGGCCGGTCGCCTTTCTCGCTGTGGCGCTGCTTCACGCCGTTACCACGCGCTGGCGCAGTGTAGGCCGAGTCGCGCTGCTGGTGCCCGTTTGGAGCATCTCTGCCTCCATCGGGCTTATTCAGTTCCCCCGGTTGCTGGGCATGTTCGAGCCCTCGGCCCAGCCTGGTGCTTCGCTTGGCAGCATCGCGGCAGTCGTCTTCGCCCTGTGCTGCGCAGCAATCGCCTGGGCCCTGCTTGTTCGTTCCTTTGGCGAGCGGGCAGCAGCCGCAAACCCCAACGCTGCCAGCGCCTGAGCTCTTGGCGAGCAAAATGCGGCCTAACCCCTCCGTCAAGGGGACCTGCCTTCGGCAGGCCCCTTACGTCGAACGTTAGGCACGCAGAATGGCCCTTGCTCGCAAAGGTACGAGAAAGATTGTTGTCTCCGGAACAACCTTTCGTTGGACCGTGGCCCCCAATGATGAGCCAGGTGTCGCCGTTGTCGCCGAGTTGTATGAGAATCCGGCGTCACGTGCTGTGGTTTGGTTCCCTCACGGCACATCGATTACTCCAAGCGTCGTAGCAGCGGAAATTCATGCCGCACTCGCTGGCGGTTGGAATCCGAATCTGAATGGCCGAGATCTTGTCTCATCGCTCCCGCAGGCCCAAGGATCACCTCGTGAGAATCCGCCCTACCAGTGTCCATGCTGTGACTACTTTTCACTCAGTCGCCGTGGCCAATACGACATATGCCGAGTGTGCTTTTGGGAAGACTCCGGCCAAGATCTCGAGCGGCTCGATGAACACTCGGGGCCAAATCACATGACACTGCGAGAAGCGCGTCAAAATTTCTTAGCCCTTGGGGCCTGTGATGGAAGCGTGCTCCAGAACGTGCTCCCAGTTGAAAAGAGAGTTGGCTATGGCTACCGCAAGCGAGACGCATAGATGCCAAGCTATGGCCGGCACACTTCGGCAGCGCCTTCTCAACAATGCGGGCCAGGCTTTCCGTTTGGCAAGCAGCCGCCTAACCCCTCCGTCAAGGGGACCTGCCTTTGGCAGGCCCCTTACGTCGAACGTTAGCCGTCATGAAGCTTACCCGTCGGCAGTTTGCGATCGCATCAACACTCGTCCCTTCAGCGATCCTCGCGACCCCCATGGCTGAAATCACTCCACAGCGTTCTGAAGCTGCTCTCAAGGCGTTCTTGAGTCAACGGCAGGTTCATCTGGCTTCAATGCCTTTGATAGAGCTCGTCGAATCAATGCTCGCCTTCTATACGCATGTGCCCGTTACCGGCCTGCGGGATGGCGAAGACTCCGACATGCTCCTGTTTCAATGGGGCGTGTTCGACTGGGGTAAAGGCGAAAACTTCGAGTTCGATATCACTCGTCAGTTCATCTCTGCTCGCGGAGTGGACGATGACGCGATCAGCCAGCTTCGTCTTACGGCCTTCATTTCACCCTCAGCGGAGTTGCGGGAGCTTCCTTCCGGCAACCGTTGGTGCAAGAGCCCCGAAGACACTCCTGGCTTCCAAGCCTTCATCTTGTCGTCGCAGGCGTTTCGGCTTGCAAGCTCTCTGGCAAGACGCATCGAGGTGGCATGGTCGCCCGTGTGACGGCTAACCCCTCCGTCAAGGGGACCTGCCTGCGGCAGGCCCCTTACGTCGAACGTTAGGCGTCAACAATGGCACACGAATCGCATCAGCGCGAGAGGAACAGCTATCTACAGGCCACCGCCGACATGCTTCTTCCTGAAGGCGACCACCAAGCATCGTTCCTAGACTTCGCAAGGGAAGTATTAGTGCTTGTTCGGGACGCTTGGCCAGTCGAGAGCGCCGCATGGTGCGCGGCATTGGAAGCACGTCGCCAACGAGATCTGTCAATGTCGCAATGGCGTGAAGTTCAATCGAGCATTTCTTCGTATCGAGTTGCTATCGGCGAACCATACGGGATGAACGAGGGACACGGAGAAAAGGCGACAGTTTCGTTCTTGTTCGCGTTGGCTATTGAGTCTCCGGACGCATCAATTCATGAGTACGAATCACCCCAATTGAGCATCCTTCTCGACGAATTTTCAGGTGAATTTATCGAACACTTTGGTCGCGGCCAAGAAGTTCTCAGAGCGCTGAAACGAGCCTTCCATGTCGTCGACGCTTGAGTTCAACGTTGAAGTGCAACACCCCGCGGACGGCCGAATGCTTCGGCCGGAGTCCTGAATCCTAGTCTTTCTCTTGGCCGGCTGTTGAGTTCACCCGCAATGCGGTCGCACTCGGCTTGGGTCAGCCCCTTCAAGCACATGCC
>NZ_JBFUGE010000533.1:0-4175 GCF_056403075.1 Ideonella sp. P3_A4
TCCTTGTTCTTGTCGTCGAACAGCGCGCGCTTGAGCTTCGTGCTCAGCGTCTCGGTGTTGTAGTTGATGCGGAAATCGCCTTCGGGCACCAGGCCGTAGTCGGGCTCGTAGCTCTGGTGGTCGCCGGGGTTCAGGTCCAGCGTCAGCACCGGTTTGCCGGTCAGCAGGAAGTCGAACATGATCGACGAGTAGTCGGTCACCAGCGCCGAGAAGCGCGACATCCAGGGGTACACGTCTATCCCGGGGTCAACCAGGTGCAGRCCTTCGACTTCCTGGTCTTTCTGCTTCCAGTGGCCGAAGTAGGTCGGGTGGGCCTTGAAGAAGATGTTGGCCCGGTGCTCGCGGGCGAACTTCACCGCATGGGCGAGAAACGCCGAGCCGGTCAGCTCGGTCCACTTGCCGCGTTGCCAGGTCGGCACGACCAGGATCGCTGGGCGGCCGGATTCCAGTGCCTTGCGCGAACGGTCGGGAAGTTCGGCCCCGATGAATTCGAGTTCACTGGCCGGCCGCATCAACACCTCGTTGCGAGGCATGCCGGCGCGTGCCAGATGGCGGCAGCCGAAAACTTCGCGCCAGTACGGGTCGAAATGTGACGCCGTCGACAGCACATGATCGGCGCGGATGCTCGATAACCAATACTGCCGCGCATCGGCCGCCCGCGCGCCCAGGTAGCCCAGCAACTGCAGCGTCAGCTTCTTGACCGACACGCCGTGCCACAGCTGCACCTGCTTGGCGCCGGCCAGGCAACCCAGCATCGGCTGCGACATGCCCACGCTTTCGAGCGGATTCAACGTGAACACCGCGACCGCGGCGTGCAGCAGCAGGTCCAGCGTCAGGTCGATGTCGTTGTCGAGCTTCAGGCAGGGCAGGTTCTGCGCATGCAGTTGCGCGGCCAGCTCGCCGTTGATCGTGCACCAGACCACGTCGTAGCCACGGGCTTGTGACGCGGCGCGCAGGAACAGGTACTTGCTGTTGTCGGCGAAAGTGGTGCGGCCGAAGAACAGCACCAGCGGCCGTTTCTTCAGCTTGACCGACAGCTGGGCGAACTCGTCGGCCATCTGCAGGTCGTCCAGCCGGTCCAGCACGCTGGGACCTTGTGGTTGTTGTTCGTTCGGTGCGTTCAAGCGGCGTCCTCCTGGGTTTCTTGGTGACGCGTGTACGCGTCAGCTGGCTTCGGCGAGCAGGTGGTCCGGCGGCAGGCCGGCCTCATGGCGGTCGAACATGCGCTGCAACAACGCTTCATAGTCGCGCGCGTACTGGTCGCTGTCAAACAGCGGCAGGCTCATGCGCTGGCTGTCCAGGTGCTGCTTCAGCCCCTGCAAGGTGGTCGGCTCCTGGGCCAGCGCGACGGCCAGGTTCACGTAGCCGTCTTCGTCGGGGGCTGCCAGGTCGGGCAGGCCGCAGGCGGTGACCAGGCTGGCTGCCACCCGAGAAGCAAACGTCGCACCCGGCACGGTCAGCACCGGAACGCCGGCCCACAAGGCCTCGCTGGCGGTGGTGTGGGCGTTGCAGGGCCAGGTGTCGAGGAACATGTCGGCCACGCGCAGGCGGGCAATGTGCTTGGCCAGCGGCAGCTTGGGCGCCCAGAAGACGCGCTCCTTGCCGATGCCGCGGGTTGCCAGTTCGCGCTCCAGGTTGGCTTGGGCATGCGGGTTCCAGGCCAGCATCCACAGCACCGCGTTCGAGGCGCCATGCAGGATGCGGGCCCACAGGTCCAGCATGTGGGGCGAGATCTTGTAGGTCTGGTTGAAGCAGCAATAGACCACCGCGTCTTCGGGCAGGCCGGCCTGGGCGCGCGTGGGCGCCGGCGGCAGTGCGCGGCGGCGGTCGTTCGGCTGGTAGCTGTTCGGCAGCTGGGCCAGGTGCTCGCTGTACTGGCCGGCCTGGGCCAGCGGCAGCACGACCGGGTCGCCGATCATGTAGTCGATGAAGTCGGCACCGGTCGTGGCCGGGTAGCCGAGGAAAGCCGCGCTGACGCGCGCCGGCTTGAACGCCAGCAGCTCGAAACGGCTGCCGCGGGTGTGGCCCTTCAGGTCGATCGCGATGTCGATGTCGTCGGCACGCATGCGGCGCGCGACATCTGCGTTGGAAAAGTGAGTGACGTCGACGAAGTGGTCGCAGGCCGCGCGCACGCGCTTGCCGATCTCGCTGCCGTCGTCCGGGCTGTGCGAATAGAGCGTGACTTCGAAGCGTTCGGTGTCGCGCCGCTCCAGCAGCTCGGCCATCAACACCGAGGTGGCGTGCTGGTGGAAGTCGCAAGACAGGTAGCCAACGCGGATGCGGCCGGGCCGGCGCGGGCCGGCGGGCGGCATCGGCTTCAGGCCGGGTGTCAGGCCGCGCAGGCGCAGCGCACCGATGCGGCGCTGCTGCTCGGGCGTGGCGTCGACCGCCAGCAAGGCGAACGGTGAGAGTTTCTGGCCGGTCTGGTCGTCGCCCTGGTCGAGCGCCTTCAACAGCTGGGCCGTGTCCTGGTCGACCTGGCTCCAGTCGCAGGTCTGCCGGCTTTCATGCACCAGCAGCGACAGGGCCAGTGCGCGCACGGCGCCGGAATCGAGCGAGACCGCGGTGCGAAAGCACTCGGTTGACTCGCGCGTCATGCCCAGGTCCTTGAAGCACAGGCCGAGGCGGTAGTGGACCAGCGGGGCGTCGATCTTCAGCGCCAGCGCCTGGAAGAAGATGCCGACCGCGTCCTGCAGGCGTTGGGCCTGGAACAGCGCGTTGCCATAAGCATTGAACCAGTCGTGGTCGCGCGTCGCGTCGGCGGGGAACTGGTCGAACACCGCGGCGGCGTCCTGTACCCGGTTCTGCTGCAGCAGGCACTCGCCGACCAGGCGGCAGGCAACCGGGCTGGCCGGGTCCAGCCGCAGCGTTTCGCGGCCTTCGGCGATCGCGCGGTCCAACGCGCCGGACTGCATGTGTGCGCGGGCCAGGTTCAGGCGCAACAGTGCGTCGTGCGGCGACAAGGCGGTGCCGCGCTCGAATTCGGCAATGGCCGCCGGCCAGCGTTTGGCCTGCATGGCCTTCAACCCGGCCTGGCGGTGCGCTTCCGCGCGCTGGCGTGAATTCTTCATCTTGCCCACTTTAGAGACGTGGCCGGCGGGGCAGGCGCTGAAAAGACGGGGCGCGCCGGCCTTATTCGGGCTTGGCGGCTGCCCGGCGGCACTCGGCGGCGTCTTCGGCGCGGCCCAGGCTGTCGTAGAGCAGGGCCAGGTTGTGGGCGGCCAGATGGCTGCCACGGCCCGCCACCGCGCCTTCCAGATCGGGCCGCTCGCCTATCGCCAGGCAGCGCTGCCAGGCGCTTTCGATCATCGGCAGCAGCTCTGCGGCGTGCGCCGGCTCGTCGGCCGCCCAGTCCAGCAGCACGTCGCCCAGGGCAAAGAAGAAGTCGGGCGATTCGCTCCAGCGGGCCAGGCCGGCTTCGGCCCGCATCAGTGCGTCGGCATGCCGGCCCACACACTTCAAGGCATGCAGGCGGCGCACGGTCAGGTCGTGCAACCAGCCCGGCGCCGGGCCGTCGGCGGGCAGCAGGCTTTCGGCGCGGTCGAAACAATCCAGCGCTTCGGTATGGCGCTCATATACATCATGATCCTTGCCGAGCTGGTACCAGGCATAAGGGTCGGCCGGGTGTTCGGCCACTTCGCGCTCCAGCAACTGCCGGTTGCGACCGGCCTTGGCGGCCAGCGCCACTTTCATATAGCCGTCGTGGCCCAGGGTGATCGCCAGCCACTRCACCGGCAGCTGGTGTTGCGGCTGCTCGTGCACGCGGCCGGCGTAGCGCACCGGGCCGGGCAGTACACGGCTGATCCAGCTGCTGGCCTGCTGCGTGGTGGTGCCGCCATCGTCCAGGCTGTCGACGCGCACTGCGCCGACGAAGGTGGGCGCGGTGTGGCGCAGCGCTGCCAGCGCTTCAACGCCATCGGCCAGCCATTCGTCGGCGTCGAGCACCACATGCCAGTCGGCATCGGCCGCATCGAGCGCCGCGTTGCGCGCAGCGGAGAAATCGTCGACCCATTGGAAGTGCGCGACGCGCGCGCCGGCGGCCTGTGCGCGTGCGACTGTGTCGTCGGTGGAGCCCGTGTCGAGCACCAACGCTTCGTCGACATGTGGCAGCGCGCTGACCAGCGCGCGCTCAATGCGCGCCGCCTCGTTGCGCACGATCATCACCACGGCCACGC
>NZ_JBFUGE010000534.1:0-4173 GCF_056403075.1 Ideonella sp. P3_A4
GTCAGGCCGTGGCCACCGGAATCTTGCCGATCTTGTTCTGCCAGATCTTCGGGCCTTCGATGTGCGCGCTGGCGCCGCCGGCGTCCACGGCCACGGTCACCGGCATGTCGACCACGTCGAACTCGTAGATGGCTTCCATGCCGAGGTCGGCGAAGCCGACGACCTGGGCGCCCTTGATCGCCTTGGAGACGAGGTAGGCGGCGCCGCCCACCGCCATCAGGTAGGCGCTCTTGCTGTCCTTGATGGCTTCGATGGCGACCGGGCCGCGCTCGGCCTTGCCGATCATTGCGATCAGGCCCGTCTTCTCCAGCATCATGCGGGTGAACTTGTCCATCCGCGTCGCGGTCGTCGGGCCAGCGGGGCCGACGACCTCGTCACGCACCGGGTCGACCGGGCCGACGTAGTAGATGACGCGGTTGGTGAAGTCCACCGGCAGCGTCTCGCCTTTGGCCAGCATGTCGGCGATGCGCTTGTGGGCGGCGTCGCGGCCGGTCAACATCTTGCCGTTCAGCAGCAGCGTGTCGCCGTGCTTCCAGCTTGCGACTTCTTCCTTCGTCAGCTTGTTCAAGTCGACGCGCTTGCTCTTGTTGTAGTCGGGCGCCCAGTGAACGTCGGGCCACAGATCMAGGCTTGGTGCTTCGAGGTGGGTGGGGCCGGAGCCGTCGAGCACGAAGTGGGCGTGGCGCGTGGCGGCGCAGTTCGGGATCATCGCCACCGGCAGGGAGGCCGCATGCGTCGGGAAGGTCTTGATCTTGATGTCGAGCACGGTGGTCAGGCCACCCAGGCCCTGCGCACCGATGCCCAGCGCGTTGACCTTTTCATATAGCTCGATGCGCAGCTCTTCGAGCTTGTTGCTCGGGCCGCGCTGCAGCAGCTCGTACATGTCGATGTCGTCCATCAACGCTTCCTTGGCCATCAGCACGGCCTTCTCGGCGGTGCCGCCGATGCCGATGCCCAGCATGCCCGGCGGGCACCAGCCGGCGCCCATCGTCGGCACCGTCTTCAACACCCAGTCGACCAGGCTGTCGCTGGGGTTGAGCATCTGCATCTTGGACTTGTTTTCCGACCCACCGCCCTTGGCAGCGACAGTCACGCCCACCGTGTTGCCGGGCACCACCTCCATGTGCACGACGGCCGGGGTGTTGTCCTTGGTGTTCTTGCGCTCGAAGATCGGGTCCGCCAGCACCGAGGCGCGCAGCACGTTGTCCGGATTCAGGTAGCCTTGGCGCACGCCTTCGTTGACGGCGTCGGCGATCGAGCCGGTGAAGCCTTCCCACTTCACGTCCATGCCGATCTTCAAGAACACGTTGACGATGCCGGTGTCCTGGCAGATTGGGCGACGGCCCTCGGCGCTCATGCGCGAGTTGGTCAGAATCTGGGCGATCGCGTCCTTGGCCGCCGCGCTTTGTTCGCGCTCGTAGGCGCGCGCCAGGTGGGCGATGTAGTCGGCCGGGTGGTAGTAGCTGATGTACTGCAGCGCGCTCGCGACGGATTCGACGAGGTCGGCCTGGCGGATGGTGGTCATGGCGATCTGGCGGTGGCTAGGGAAACACCAAAGTTTACTCAAGGGGGTGGGGCAGGATGGTCACACAGGCATTGAAGCGTTTCCTCGGTCACGAATCGGCCGGCGGCGTGGTGCTGGGCCTGGCGGCCTTGGCCGCGCTGGTGGTCAGCAACTCGGCCTGGGCGCCGGCTTATGAAGGCTTCCGCCAGATGCCGGGCGAGTTGCGCATCGGCAGCGGTGCGAACGCGCTGGTGCTGACCAAGCCGCTGCTGGTCTGGGTCAACGACCTGTGGATGGCCGTCTTCTTCTTTCTCGTCGGGCTCGAGATCAAGCGCGAGTTCGTCGAGGGGGAGCTTTCCACCGGGGCGCAAGCCGCTTTACCTGCGGTGGCTGCGCTAGGCGGCATGGTGGCGCCAGCGCTGATCTTCGCGGCGTTCAACATGGGTGACCCGGTTGCGTTGCGCGGCTGGGCAATCCCGGCGGCGACCGACATTGCCTTTGCCCTTGGCGTGTTGCTGTTGCTGGGCGATCGGGTGCCGATGTCGCTGAAGGTCTTCCTGACGGCGGTGGCGATCATCGACGACCTGGGTGCGATCGCGGTGATCGCACTGTTCTACACGGCCCAGTTGTCGCCGTTGATTCTGGCGGGCGCTGGTGTGTGCGCCCTGGGGCTGATCGCACTGAACCGCGCGCGGGTCATGCGGGTCGAGGCCTACGTGCTGCTCGGCCTGGTGCTGTGGCTGTTCGTGTTGAAGTCCGGCGTGCACGCCACGCTGGCGGGCGTAGCCACCGCACTGGCGGTGCCGATGCGCGACGGCGAAGGCGGCTCGCCGCTGCAACGGCTGGAGCATGGCCTGCATCCCTGGGTTGCGTTCGCGGTGCTGCCCGTGTTTGCGTTTGCGAATGCCGGCGTGTCATTTCAAGGTGTGTCGCCGTCGGCGCTGTTGGCGCCATTGCCCTTGGGCATCGCCGCCGGCCTGGTGCTGGGCAAGGTGGCGGGCGTGTTTGGCAGCCTGTGGCTGATGGTGACGCTGACCGGTGCGCCCCGGCCGGCCGATGCGAGCTGGGCTCAGTGCTTCGGCATGGCGCTGCTGTGCGGCATCGGCTTCACGATGAGCCTGTTCATCGGTGGCCTGGCCTTCGAGGGYCAGGGGGCCGGGTACGAAGCCCAGCTCAAGCTGGGTGTGCTGGGCGGCTCGGTGGTGGCTGGTGTGCTGGGTAGTCTGGTGCTGGCCTGGGCGGGGCGTCGTAGCCCCAGGCCCTGAGCCCGGTCAGTGCTTGCCGCTGGCGTGCGGCATCACCCGGTCGGCCGCCGCGATCGCCAGCGCCGAGACCAGGAAGGCGACGTGGATCAGCGTCTGCCACATCAGCGTCTTCTCGGTGTAGTTCTCGGCGTTGATGAAGGTCTTCAGCAGGTGGATCGAGCTGATGCCGATGATCGCGGTGGCTAGTTTCACCTTCAGCACCGAGGCGTTGACGTGGCTCAGCCATTCGGGCTGGTCAGGGTGGCCGTCCAGGTCCAGGCGCGAGACGAAGGTTTCGTAGCCGCCAACGATCACCATCACCAGCAGGTTGGAGATCATCACCACGTCGATCAGGCCCAGCACCACCAGCATGATGATGGTTTCACTGAGTTTCACGATCGGCTCGTAGCCCGTCACCTTGCCCGAGCCCGCATCGACGATGGCCGTGCCCTTGTAGCCGAGGCTGGTGACGAGGCTGCTCAGCGCGTCCTTGCTGCCAAAAACCGCCTCGATCAGATGGATCAACTCGCCCCAGAACTGGAACACGTAGACCGCCTGCGCCAGGATCAGGCCGAGGTACAACGGCAGCTGCAGCCAGCGGCTGGCGAAGATCAGTTGCGGCAGCGGTCGCAGGCGCGGCGATGGTTTGTTGTTCGGTTGTTCCATGGGGGGGCTGAACGATGTGCGACAGTCTGGAAATCGGCAGGCGGCGGATTGTAGGGGGCCCCTCAAGACCGCTGTCTGACAGTCGTGGCGACGGGAGTAAGGCCTTCGTCAGACGCCCGGACGAAAGTGCTGGCCATCAGTGGCCGGCGTCTGCCGGGCGTGGCCGCTCGCAGCCTTTTTTGCAGTCTTGAGGAGACAAGTGATGACCGAAGAGCTGAAGACCTACGCGCCACCCTCTGCGTTGGCCGCTACCGCCCACGTGTCTGGCATGGCCGCTTACGAGGCGCTGTGCCGCGAGGCCGACAGCGACCACCAAGCCTACTGGGGCCGACTGGCGCGCGAAGTCATCAGCTGGAAGAAGCCCTTCACCAAGGTGCTGAACGACAGCGAGGCGCCGTTCTTCAAGTGGTTCGAAGACGGCACGCTGAACGCGTCGTACAACTGCCTGGATCGCAACATCGAGCGCGGCCTGGGCGACAAGACCGCGCTGATCTTCGAAGCCGACGGTGGCGAAGTCACGAAGACCAGCTACTCCGAGTTGCTGGCCAAGACCTGCCAGATCGCCAACGGCCTGAAGTCCTTGGGCGTCACCAAGGGCGACCGGGTCATCATCTACATCTCGATGTCGGTCGACGGCGTGGCGGCCATGCAGGCCTGCGCGCGTATCGGTGCGACGCACTCGGTGGTCTTCGGCGGCTTCTCGGCTCAGTCGTTGCGTGACCGCATTGAAGAAACCGGCGCCAAGGCGGTGATCACCGC
>NZ_JBFUGE010000535.1:0-4161 GCF_056403075.1 Ideonella sp. P3_A4
GGGCCGCCTTGTCGAGTTGTGCCTCCAGACGGCTCAGGTGCTCGCGCATGCCCCGACCCATCGCGATCTGGGGGTTCGAGTAGCCGTCAGTCTTGCCGGCTTCCTTCTCGCGCTGATCGATCACGAGGCGGGCTTGGGCGTGGGCCTGCTCGAACGCACGGGTCTGGCGCAACTGCTCGTCGTACATCGCGCGGCCGAAGAAGGTCAGGTCCGAGCGGCTGCCGCAGCCGTATGAGGTGTGGTCGGCGTCGGCGGCGGTCATCACCAGCGTGTCCGGGCCAGCCAGCGGCTCGACCCAGCTGCCCGAGTAGCAGGCGGAAATCGACAGCAGGCGATAGCGGATGCCAGCCTCGTCCAGCCAGGCTTTCAGGTCTTCCGGTGTGACCGGGTCCACCTCCAGCGGCCAGAAGCTGGTCGCCAGCTCGCCGGACTGCGCCCCGTGCGAAGTCATGTGGATGAACAGCACGTCGCGATCGCGGTCCATCTTCTGCGCCACCTGCTGGATCACGCGCTGCAGGTTCAACGGCGTAGCCCACGGCCAGTCGCGCGCCGTGCCGGCGTGGTTCACGAGCTGGATCGTGCGGCCATCAGCGCCGAAACGCTGAGCCATCACGTCGGCCACCAGCTGGCTTTCGCGGCGGAAGACGTCGCCCTCGGCGAAGGGCGCGAAGGTCACGGCATAGACGTTGATGTCGCCACGCTTTGGCGGCGCCAGGTCGGCCAAGCGCTGCGCCAGCAGCTGCGGCTGCAGCTCGAACAGCTCCTGCGTGAGCACGAGCTCAGGCGGGTTGCCGTCTTCCAACGGCTCGGTCTCGTCCGGGTCCCAGTGGCGCCAGGTGTCGTCGTACTGCGTCGCCCCCACCACCGCGACCAGCAGGGCCACGGCCAGCAGCTTGTGGCGGCGCTTGGCACCCGTCGAACGCCACAGCAGCACCGATTGCGCCAGCACGAGCCAGGCGGCGTGCGACCACCACAACAAGACGCTCCAAGGCCCCATCGCGCTCAGCAGCGCAGCGCCATCGCGAGCGATGGGCACCAGCACGACGCCGAGCAGCAAGCTCAACGGCAACCATTGCGCCGCCAGCATCGACACCAGCGCCACGGCGCTCGGTGCACGAAGACCGTCGTCTGGTTGCGGTTGGGTGCGCGTGAGCCACAGGCACAGCCAGCTGCTGACCACCATAGGCAACCAGCCATTCAACAGCCCCGGCCAATTGAACGTGGCCGGACCGTCGATGTACAGGCGTTCGACGCCGAGGTCGAACGCAAACGGCACCAGCATGAGCGCCGCCAGAACGAACGGCCCAGCCTGCAAAGTCGTCCAATCGGCACGCAAGAAGAAGGCCGTGCGAAGGCCCTGCAGCCACCAAGCCCGCAGCGTCCCTGCTCCCGTCAAACGTGACACAGGCTCGTGCGCCGGTGCCGGCATCTCCACGGCCGGCGCCGAGGCTTCATCCGTCATGTTGGTCTCTCCCTCCCCTGACAGCCTGCACTGTAGCTAGGCTGATGAGGCCTCACCCAGCGCCGCCAAGCCGGCGAGGTCCCGCAGCTCGATGCCACCGTAGCGCAGCGCGATCAGACCCCGCGCCTCCAGCGCCCGCAAAGCCTTGTTGGCGCTTTGCCGGCTCACGCCCAGCATCAGCGCCAGTTGCTCCTGCGGCAGGTTCAGCACCCAACGCGGCGCACCGCTGCGACCGCCGTAGCCATGCGCGACCAACCACAGCCGCTTGGCCAGGCGGCCTTCGAGCGGCAGGTGGGCAATGTCTTCGATCACGCCGAACAGCATGCGCAGCTTGGCGCAGGCCAACTGCGCGATCGCCTGCCAATGGGCCGGGTGTTCGGCCAACCAGGTCAGCAAGGCCGGTTGCGGCACCTGCAACACGGTGGTCGGTCCATCGGCCACGGCGTCGTGGGTACGCGGTTGACCATCGATCAGCGAGATCTCACCGAACCACTGCCCCGGTTCGACGAACGCCAGCACCGACTCGCTGCCATCGGCCTGCACGGCGCCAACGCGCAGCGCGCCCTCCAACACGCAGCACAGGCCTTCGGCCACTTGGCCGCGCCCGAACAAGGCCTGGCCCGGCCCCAGCGCTTGCACCCGCCCGAGCCGCAGCAAGGCCGTGCGCAGTGGCAGCGGCACACCGGCGAACCAGGTGTCGGCCAGCAGCACCTCGCGCCAGGCGGCCAGGGCCTCTGGCCAGGTGTTCAAGGCCTCTGGCTGGTGGGGTTCGGGAATGTCCTGATCCTGCATGGTCGTACGCGGGGGCCGAATGTCGGCGTTTTGACAGTCAGCCCGGCCACGCGCTCCTAGCATGCGGCCACCGCCGACCAAGGAGCCGCCATGCGCAGCGCGAACGAACTGTTGATCCAGTATGCCCACTACCACCGCGACCGCCGCAACATCGCGACGCACTTCGTCGGCATCCCGATGATCGTCTTCGCCATTGGCGTGCTGCTGGCCCGGGCCAGCTTCACCGTCGGTGGCTTGACGCTGACGGCCGCCTGGGTGGCCGCCGCGCTGGTGACCGTGTGGTACCTGATGCGCGGYCGGCTCGACTTGGCCGTGGTCGTCAGCGCCGCCACCTGGCTGCTGGTGGCACTGGCCCATCAGGTCGCCGGTGGCAGCACCACCGAATGGCTGGTCTGGGGCGTCGGCACCTTTGTCGTCGGCTGGGTGCTGCAGTTCATCGGCCACTACTACGAAGGTAAAAAGCCGGCCTTCGTCGACGACCTGGTCGGCCTGCTGGTCGGCCCGATGTTCGTGACGGCCGAGGCGCTGTTCGCTCTGGGCTGGGGCCGTGAGTTGCACGCCGAAATCGAACGCCAAGCCGGCCCGACGCACATCCGTGACCTGAAGCAGCCCCTGGCCTCGCATTGACCGAAGCCTCGCTGCCCGCCGCACCGGGCCCGGTGCTGGTGATGGGCGCCGGCAGCGTCGGCGGCTATGTCGGCGCATGCCTGCAGGCCGCCGGCGCCGAAGTGCATTTTGTCGGCCGGCCTCGCATGCTCGGGGCCTGGCGTGAGCATGGCCTGCGCGTGACCGACCAAGACGGCCGCGATGAGCGCCTGGCCGCGTCCGCGTTGCGCCTGTGGGGCACGGTGCCGACGGGCTTGGCGCCTTCTCTGGTGCTGTTGACAGTCAAGTGCGGCGCGACGCGCGAGGCAGCGGCCGCTCTGGGTGCGGTGCTGCCGGCCGGCACGCCGGTGCTGTCGCTGCAGAATGGACTGGGCAACGCCGACGCTGGCCGCGCGGTGGCGCCGGCATTGCGCTGGCTGCCGGGCATGGTGCCCTACAACATCGCCGAACTCGGGCCCGGCCATTTGCACCGCGGCACCGGCGGCAAACTGGCCGCTGAAGACGACCCCGTCTTGCGCGCCTGGCTGCCAGTGTTCGACGCGGCGCGGCTGCCGCTGCGCCTGCATGCCGACCTGAAGCCGGTGCAGTGGGGCAAGCTGCTGCTGAACCTAAACAACCCCGTCAACGCCTTGTCCGGCCTGCCCTTGCGGGCCGAGCTGATGCAGCGTGGCTACCGCCAGGTGTATGCCGCCCTGCAGCGTGAAGCCCTGGCCGCGCTGGCCGCCGCGGGCATCACGCCGGCCCAGGTGGCCGCCGCACCGCCGCAGCGGCTGCCAATGATCCTGTCGCTGCCCGATTGGTTGTTTGGCCGCATCGCGGCGCGCATGATTCGCATCGACCCCCAAGCCCGCTCCAGCATGGCCGATGACCTGGCCTTGAGCCGCCCGACCGAGGTCGACGCACTGTGCGGCGAGGTCGTGCGCCTGGCGCGCGCCCACGGCCGCGAGGCACCGCTGAACCAGCGCATCCAGGCCTTGGTCGAGGCTTGGCCGGGCGACCCGGCGCCGTTGTCCGCCGCAGCCCTGAAGCAACGCCTGGGCTGGCGTTGACGGGTGTCACACAAACCCGCCACACCGCCATCACAGAACCCTGTTCAGCCCCCTTGCGCAGCGCTAGCATGTAGTGTCCTGTCCCGCAAAYAACTACCATTGAGATTCGACCAGATGGTGATGATCGTGCGTCCAGACGGCAGGGCAGATGCCCAGCGTATCTGCCCTGCTGGCGGGGCGCGCGAGCGCGCCATCTGGTCGAACCCGAAGGGCGGGCCGAAATGGGGCGCTCGCAGCGCCGCCAAGCCGGGC
>NZ_JBFUGE010000536.1:0-4160 GCF_056403075.1 Ideonella sp. P3_A4
ACGCAGCCTCGTGCGCCCCGAGTTCGCCGAACACTCCGTCATCCCCTATGCGGTGGCGCTGCCCGGCGTCCAGTTCGTGCAAGGCAGGCTGATAGAGATGGGCCACGGCGGCGGCACRCTGCAGATGCCTGGCGCAATGCAGAGCACCATTCGTGCTGACATCCACGTCCTGTGCACGGGCAGCAGCTACGCCAACGACCTGATGCGCTCGGTTGGCGCCACGGCACAGGGCCGCAAGGCGTTGTACCTGAGGTACCAAGAGGCCATCCAATCGGCTCGCCAAATCCTGATCGTCGGTGGCGGCCCCATTGGCGTCGAGGTTGCCGGGGAGATTTCCGAGGCGTATCCGGCCAAGACGATCACCCTGCTGGAAGCCGGCCCGCGCCTTTTGGCGGGTACATCGGAACTGGCTGCGCAGCACGCCACCTCGGTGCTGTCGGCGCGCGGCGTCTCGATCCTGGTTGGAGAAGGTCTCGAATCGTCGACAACGAAAGGCACGGACATCTTTGCCGGCCCGGGCCAGGCGACCACCACGAAGAACCGAAAGCTCGACTACGACCTCACGGTCTGGTGCACGGGCGGGCGGCCCAACACGGCCTACATGAAGGCGAGACTCGGCGGCGCCTTGGACGCGCGCGAACGAATCCGCGTGGGCTCGGACCTTCGCGTCATCGGCCATGAGACGCTCTTCGCGCTCGGCGACATCACCGATCTGGACGAGAACAAGATGGCCTGGCACATCACCGGGCAGGTGAGTGCTGCTGCCAAGAACATCCGGCAAGTCCTGCGCGGACGGGGCTACGCACCGTACCTGACCGCGTACCGCGCGCAGACCCACAACCCCAAGATGGCCGTGACATTGGGCAGCCGGCAGGGCGTTGTGCACCTGCCCCCTTTCGGCGTGATCCGCTCGCCCCTGCTGACCCGCAAGGCCAAGGCCGAGCACATGTTGGTGCCCAAGTACCGGCGCCTTCTCAAAGTCGACTGAGTGCGAACTGCCTATCATGCAACTGCGACGACGGCGCATGCGCAGCCGCAGCCCCACCAAACGCACAACCCACTGAATCGATGAGCAAGCAAGCCGAGCCCAGCAAGCTGCGCATTCTCATAGCGAGGGTCATCCTCGGTCTCTCTGGCGTGTTGGGTCTTCTCATGGGGCTGTCGATCGGAACGCGGCCCGACGCGACCACCTCTTACATCGTGTTCGCCATCCTCGAGTTCGTATTCGGTCTGTATCTGCTCTTCGTCGCATTCTTCAGACCGGGCAGCGCTGCCGTTCGGCTGTTGGCATCATTCATGGACGAGGACTGAGTGAGGCTGCGCTGATCGCGATGCTTGTCGCCGGGAACTGCGCCTCGCCGCCGGGCGCGTGCACCCGGCGGCGCATCGCTTCAGCCCGTCAAGGGGCGGCGATCTGCTCCTTTACCCATGCGCCCAGCGTTGCCATGCGCGAGTAGACGCCGTAGTAGTTGGGCTCGGCACAGCCGATGCCCCAGCTCACCACACCGACCTGCAGGTTCCACTTCTTGCCGGCATCCCTGACGACCAGCGGGCCGCCTGAATCGCCCTGGCAGGTGTCTTTGCCGCCTTGCTGGTAGCCGGCGCAGATCATCGTGCTGTCGACATCGCCGTCGTACGCATCGGGCGCGTTGCAAACGTCGCGATCGACGATAGGCAGCTTCACCTCATGCAGACGGCGGGGCGCATGCGGTTTGACCTCCATCTCGCCCCAGCCCATGCCGTAGCTCATGCCGTCCACCGGCGCGTACTGGTCTTCTTCTGCCAGGGTGGTCACCAGAGTCACCGGCTCGATGTCGGTCACGTCCTCTGCCAGGCGAAGCACGGACACATCGGACTCGGCACCGGCGGTGCCATAGCTCGGATGCTGGGTGACACGTGTCACGTTGACGCGGCGCCCGCCGCTGCCCAAGTCTTGCGTGCCGATCAGGACCTGCAACTTGCCGGCATCGTCAGCGAACGCGCAGTGCGCCGCCGTGAGGACATCGCGCTTGCTGATGAGCGATCCGCCGCAGAAGTGCGCGTCGCGGTTCGTCGACGTTTTCTTGTCGACGAGCGACACCATGAATGGCCAACGGCCCGGTTTGGCAATGCGGCCGCCTACGACTTCAGGTTGGTCTACTTCTTCGGTCTGCGGCACGCCAAACAGCGGCGCTCGCTCAGCCTGACGGGCGTGCACCTGCTCGCGCATCGCATTGCTGGATTGGGCCCATGCAGACGCCACGCAAGCAGTGCCCAGGACAGTCGCAGCGCCGAAACGCGCCATGGAAGAGAGTCTCTTCTTACTCATTTTCGGGAGTCTCCAAAAAGGTTTTAGGTAAGGTGTCGAGGAAATCGGCTTGGCGAAAAACAGACAAAGCTGCCGCCAAGCCTGCGCGGGGCGGGCTTTGCATCGGTTGATCGCTTCAATGGCAACCCATGGGCTGCCTCGCGCAGAAAGATAGTGCGCGCAAGGTGCCGTTGCGACGTTCAGTGATGTTCAATGAACATATGTGAAGGCCACGCAAGGCATTGGGTCGAAACACCCGGCGTTTGTAGTTAACGCGTTATTGGTGAGTAATAGCCTGCGGATGACCCGGCACTCGATTCGGTAGGGCCAGCACTCAGCGAATCGCGACGCACAAGAGAGACTACCGCCCGACAAACTGAAACAACGGGCAACTGATCACCATGAATCCCGGCGACGCGGCAATCTGCCACGGCGGGCGGGCTCGAAGGAATGCGCACGGCGCATTTTTTTCGGGCCAAGAACTAGACGACCGGTCTAATAGTGGCGAACCGGTGTCCCCTTTCCTTGCCACTCCCACATCCGAAAGGAATGAAGATGAAGATCCTGATTGTCCTGACGTCCCACGATGAACTCGGCAACACCGGGCTCAAGACCGGCTTCTGGTTGGAAGAGCTCGCAGCGCCCTACTACGAGTTCAAGGCCGCCGGTGCCGACATCGTTCTGGCTTCGCCCCGCGGCGGCCAGCCGCCGCTGGATCCCAAGAGCAACTCCGAAGCGTTCCGCACTGAGGCGACCCGGCGATTCGAGGCAGACGCCGATGCCATGGCCGCTCTGGCGAGCACCGTGCCGTTGGCAGAGGTCACTCACGAAGGCTTCGATGCCGTGTTCTACCCCGGCGGGCACGGCCCTCTGTGGGATCTGGCCGAAGACCCCAACTCGGTCAAGCTGATCGAGAGCACCTTGCAAGCCGGAAAGCCGGTGGCGTTGGTCTGCCACGCGCCTGGCGTTCTTCGCCATGCGAAGCGTCCGGATGGTCAACCGCTGGTGGAGGGCCAGAAGGTCACCGGCTTCACCAACTCCGAGGAAGCCGCTGTGGAACTGACCGACGTGGTGCCGTTCCTCGTCGAGGACGAACTCAAGCGTCTTGGCGGTCGCTTCGAGCGCGCGGACGACTGGCAGTCGTATGTGGTGCAGGACGGGCTGCTGATCACCGGCCAGAACCCGGCCTCGTCCGCAGAGGCGGCGGCCCGTGTAGTGACGCAGTTGGCGCGGACGCGCTGAACGTTGCCGGCGCGAAGCCTTACGAGCCGCGCCGCATCCCTCTTCCGAACTCGAACTGCGCCCGGCACAAGTGGCGCAGACGAGTTCGATTCATCCGGATGAACCATGTCGAAGCTTGTGAAAACGCTCACCCTCACGGCCTTGCCGGCCCAAGGCAGGCCGCTCGCCGAGCCCGCGATGTTGCAAGGCGAACAGAAGGCCGAAGGCCCCGCGGCGAAGGCGGCGAACTCGAGTTTGACATTGGCCGCCGGCATTGCCTGCATCGTGCTGGTCGCCATCGACCTTCGCCCTGGGATCGTGTCGGTGGGACCGCTGCTCGGACAGATCCGCAACGAGTTCGGGATCTCCAACGCGCAGGCTTCCCTGTTGACGGCGATTCCCAACATCCTGATGGGCTTGCTGGCACTGCCCACGCCGTGGCTTGCGCGGCGATTCGGCCGCGATCGCGTCATCCTGGCGGCGCTCGCCATCCTTAGCATCGCTATGCTGCTCCGGGCCTTCGCCCAGACGACAACCCAACTGCTTGTCACCACGGCGGGCGTGGGTGCCGGCATCGCGGTCGCTGGCGCCCTGATCTCAGGCTTCGTCAAGGCCCGATTCCCGCGGCATGTGTCGTTGTTGATGGGTCTGT
>NZ_JBFUGE010000537.1:0-4154 GCF_056403075.1 Ideonella sp. P3_A4
GTCTTGCACAACGGCTCGCCGCGCTGCGCACCCGTCCGATCTGCCACGCGCGGTGTCGCTGTCGCCGCGTGAAAGCGAAGTGCTGACCTTGATGGAGAAGGGCTTCACGGCCGACGAAGCCGCCACCCTGATGCGAGTTTCGCGGCACACGGTCGTGACCTTCGTCCGCCGCATCTATTTGAAGCTCGACGTAGGCTCCAAGGCCGAGGCGATCTTCGAAGCCCGCAACCTCGGGCTGCTGCAGGCGTGAGCTGCGCGGGACACCACGCCATGCGGTGTCTACCCGGCGCGCTCGATCTCGAACCGCACGTCGCCAAAGCGAACCTGCCCGCGGCGGCGCTCGACCGGGTCGAGTGAGAGGCCCCAGTTGGCCAGCGCTGCGGCCATCTGACGCCGCGCACGGAACAGATGGGTGTTCAACGCAAGGGCGTCGATGCCCAGCATCCGCTCGACGGTGATCACGTCAAGCCAGCCGCACTCGGCTGGCGTATGGCCAACCTCCACGTCGGCACGGCGGCGACGAGCCAGCAGCAGCAAGCTCTCGTGATGGGCGCGCTCGCCGAGCGCAAGGCGGCGCTCGCCGTCCCCGATCTCCAACCGCACATGCTCTTCGTCCTGGCTGACGCAAAAGCGCATCGTTAGCGCAGGCGCCGTCGTGTGGCGCAAACGCCACCGTCGCCCTTGCAGCAACACCTCGTGCCCTTCTTCAAGCCGGCGGATGCCTTGGCGGTCTGACACCAGCCAGCGCCGGTCCGGTGTCTGACAGATCAGCAGTTCAGGAGCTTCGACGCTGGGCAGCAAGGTCGTGGCCCCCAGACACACACTGGCCACAGCCCAGTCGGTGGCAGGTGGTTCGCAGCATTCAAGGACGGTCATTTCATGGTCCCGGTTCGGGAGCAAGCCCATTGCATGCCCCAACCCCGCCCCAATCGCAAAACCCTTCTCTAACCCGACATTTGGGGCACCGCGGTCATATCTCGCTGCTAAAGTGGTCGCAACAAAAAATGGGAGGCGCCGGTTGACGGACATCACGTCGCTGCTGCGTGCCGCTGCGGGCGGCGAAGATCAAGCGTTCGAGCGTTTGGCACCGCTGGTCTACGGCGACCTGAAGCGGCTTGCGCGTAGCCACCTGCGCCGCCTGGGCCACCAGACGCTGCTGGACACCAGCGGCCTCGTGCACGAGGCGTGGCTCAAGCTGCAGTCGCGCGACGGGCTGGAGTTTCCCGACCGCAAGTACTTCCTCGGCTTCGCGTCGCGTGTGATGCGCGCCACGGCCATCGACGTCGCACGCGCCCGCATGGCGCAAAAGCGCGGGGCGGGGCAGCTGCGACTCACGCTGTCCACCGAGGCCGGTCATGACATCGCCTGCGACGCCGACGACGTGCTGCGTGTGCACGAGGCGCTGCAAGAGCTGGCACAGGTCGATGAGCGGCTGGCCCGTGTCGTCGAGATGCGCTACTTCGGTGGGCTGACAGAAGCCGAGATCGCTGAAGCGCTGGACTTGACCGAGCGCACTGTGCAGCGCGACTGGCGCAAGGCGCGGCTGATCTTGCTCGCCTCCTTGAAGAGCTGAGCATGCAACAGCCCGACTGGCACCAGATGAGCCCGCTGTTGGACGAGCTGCTCGACCTCTCGACACGGACACGAGCCGATCGGCTGGTGAAGCTTCGCGCCGACGACCCCACCATGGCCGACGGCATGGCGAAGCTGCTCGARGGCTTGGGCGAGGTCGACGCGGGCTTCATGGAGCGCCCTATCGCGCCGGTGTCCACGGCCGGCTTCGAAGGCCAGACCATCGGTGCCTGGTGGCTCGAACGCCTGCTGGGCCAGGGCGGGATGGGGGCGGTGTGGCTGGCCCGCCGGGCGGACGGCCGCTTCGATGCGCAGGTCGCGATCAAGTTCGTCAACCTGGCGCTAATGACACCGGTGGGCATTGACCGTTTCGCCCGCGAAGGGCGGATCCTCGCGCGGCTGTCGCACCCGAATATCGCCCGCCTGATCGACGCCGGTGTCGACGAACACCATCAGCCGTACCTGTTGCTGGAGTACGTCAACGGTGAGCCGATCGACCGCTGGTGCGACGCACACGAGCTGGGCCTGCGCGATCGCCTGAAACTGTTCGCCGACGTGCTGGCCGCCGTGGCCCACGCGCACACCCGGCTGATCCTGCACCGCGACATCAAGCCCGGCAACATACTCGTCACGCAGGCGGGCGAGGTCAAGCTGCTGGACTTCGGCATCGCCAAGCTGCTGGGTCCGGACGAGCTGGGCGGCGACATCGCCCGTCCCGATCAGACGCAGGCCGGCACCCAGGTCTTCACGCCGGCGTATGCGGCACCCGAGCAGGTGCTGGGCCAGGGTGTGAGCACGGCCACCGATGTCTATGCACTCGGCGTGCTGCTGTACGGCTTGCTGGGGGGCGGCCACCCGACCCCCGCCGGCAGCGCGACCTCATCGCCGCTGGAGGCAATGCGCGCCGTGGCCGAGACCACACCGCGTCGCTTGTCTGATGCTGTGCGCGTCCAGGCCACCGACACCACACGCCTGCAGGCCCGCCGTCGCGCACGCGAGTTGCAGGGCGACCTCGATACCATCGTCGCCAAGGCACTGCGCAAGAACCCCGCCGAGCGCTATGCGAACGCGGCCGAATTCGCGGCCGACCTGCAGCGCTGGCTCCACCACGAGCCGGTCAAGGCGCGGCCGGAAACTCTGTCCTACGTCGCGTGGAAGTTCACGCGCCGGCATCGCTGGGGCGTGTTGGCAACCACCTTGGTGATCGGCGCCATGGCCTTCGCCGCCGTGTCAGCCACCTGGCAGGCGCGCAAGACTCAGCAACAGCGCCTGCGCGCCGAAAGCCTGGTCGAGTTCATGCTGGGCGACCTGCGCAAGCGGCTGCAGCCGGTGGGCCGGCTGGACGCGCTCGACGGCGTCGGTAAAGAGGTTCTGGCCTACTACGACACACCGGAGCAAGCCGCCCTGCAAGACGCCGACAGCCTCGGCCGCCGTGCGCGCGCGTTGCACCTGATTGGCGAGGTGCGGCAGCTGCGCGGACAGACCGAGGCTGCACGCGCCGCGTATCAGGAAGCGGCAAACACGACGGCACAGTTGCTCGCGCAAGCTCCGAACGACGCGCAGCGCGTGTTCGACCACTCGCAGAGCGTGTTCTGGGTGGGCAACATCGAACGTCGGCTCGGCCACGGCGCAGCAGCCGAACGTTCGATGGGCACATACCTGGCTCTCGCGCGCCGCCTCGTCGCGCTAGATCCACAGAAACCGGAATGGCGCACCGAGCTGGCGTACGCAAGCGAATCGGTGGGCGTGATGGCCCTCGATGCAGGCCGCGTCGACGACGCACTGCGCGAGCTGGCGGCGGCACGTGCGGCGTTCGAAGCGCTGGATGCAACGCGCCCGGATCTGCGACTGGACTTGGCGCACACCGTCGGCTGGCAGGCCGCGGCGTACAGACGGCTTGGCCACTACGTCGAGTCCTTAAAGGCGCAACGAGACAAATTGGCCGTGCTGGCGCGTGTCCCCGGCGCGGCAAACAATCGATCGGTTCAAGAACAGCAGGCCACCGCACAAACGTGGGTAGGGTTGCTGTGTCGCATGCTCGGCGATCTGGGAAGTGCGACGCAGGCGCGGACTGCGGCCTTGCGTGACGCCAAGGCATTGGTCGAGCTTGAACCGGACAACACCCGGTGGCGCGATCTGGTCGGCTGGGCGCAACTGGCACTGGCCGAATCGAAGCTCGACGAAGGCGCCGCCGAACAAGCCGGGGCGTTGCTCGGCGAAGCGATTACGGGCCTTGAAGGTTCGCGATCCGGCTCCACGGCACCTGAGGTTGCTAATCACCGGCTGCTGAAGGGCGCCGCTCTCGCAGTCCAAGCGCGCCAAGTCAAGAATGCCAATGCGAGTTCGATCGTGGCGCAGGCACAGACTTGGCTCGCCGAGGCTAGGGCTGCCCCAGCCAGCAGCCTGACTGCCAGCGATGAGCAAGCCGAGATGGAGGCAAGGCTGACGCTTGCGTTGGCGAAGCTGTTGACGCGCAGCCAGCGCATCGATGAAGCGCAGCGCACCTGGGCCGAACTCGCTGAGAGGCTTCGGCCCGGTGCCGAACAAGCAACGCCTCCGTTGCAACTGAGCCTCGCCTTGGC
>NZ_JBFUGE010000538.1:0-4152 GCF_056403075.1 Ideonella sp. P3_A4
GTCCATCTGCTTGGACATCACCCTGCAATTCGCATCGTAAACCTCGGTGGTTCTGGGCACGACGACGCAAGCCTGCAGAACAAGCAAGCAGCCGACGCCCAAGACCATCAGATGCCGGCGCCCTGGCGCCAGCCACCTATTGCCTGGGGAGTCCAGTCTCTCGCTTTGCGTCATTGGGTCTGTCCAACTGCCTTTTCGCCCGTCGAGGCCCGCATCGCCAAGCCTCTCAGCGGCGTGGTGACGTCAGCCCGATTCTCTCCCCGCCAGCGGTGAAGACAAGCGGCCTGCGGCGGCGACGTCCCGCGTGCCACGCTCATTCCACCTGCGCCCATCGGGAACGCTAAGCTTGGCAGATCCGACCTGCGAGGGGAACCCGAGTGAGCTTTGAATACGTGAGCGTGGAAGACGCGGCGCAGCGCCCCGGCCTGCGCATGGTGGTGGTGAGCGGCGTGCCCAGCCCCTGGGGCGAGGCGGCCAAGGGCATCCTCCATGTCAAGGGCCTGGACTGGGCCGCCGTGCGGCTGGACTACACCAGCGACGCCCTCAAGCAATGGACTGGCGGCCGCCGCGACGGCCCTGTGCTCATCCACAACGACGAGCCGCCCCGCCACGCCTGGGACCAGATCCTGCTGCTGGCCGAACGCCTGGCCCCCGAGCCGGCGCTTCTTCCGCGTGACGCTGCCGACCGCGCCCTCGCCATGGGGCTGGCCCACGAAATCTGCGGCGAAGGCGGGTTGGGCTGGACACGCCGGTTGCAACTGGTGCACGCGGGCCTCACCGGTCATGGCGGCTTCCCGACCAAAGTGGCCGCCTATCTGGCGAAAAAATACGGCTACCGCGCCGAGGACGCGCCGGCCTACTGTTCGCGCGCGGCCGCACTTCTGCGCATGCTGGCAGCCCGCCTGCAAGCGCAGCAGGCCGCCGGCAGCCGCTACTACCTGGGCGACTCACTCTCCGCGGTCGACATCTACAGCGCGACCTTCATGGCCCTGTTCAGCCCGCTGCCGCACGACCAGTGCGCGATGGACCCAGCCACGCGAGAAGCGTTCGAGTGGCTGGACGATGCGACTCGCGAGGCGCTGGCGCCGGTGCTGTTGGCGCATCGGGACAGGGTGTATGCGGACCACCTGGTGATGCCGCTTGMCCTGTAGCGAATGGCCGTGCCGGTCGGTACCAGCCCCGCTTCCAACCGCCCGCGCCTAACGCAGCACCGTGATCGCATCAACGATGTCCACCCCCTCAAGCGTGCCCAGCAGACGATCCAGCATCGGCTTGTGCGAGCTGCCGACGATCACCAGCACGCGCGCGTTGGGGCGCTCACGGAACGCAGCGCGAATGTTGGCCGCCATTCGCAGGTTGCGCGTTTCCCAGCCGCCCACGTAGATTCGCCCGTACTTCTCAGCGGATGGCTCCGACGCTGCGGCGCCGAAGTCACTGTCCACCGTCGCACGAAGCACTGCGGGGTCATTCAAATGTCGGTACAGCGCAAGGGCATCCTTGTCGCGAACGGCAAGCGCTTCGCGTTCGCGGACGGCGCGCATCGACGCCTCGGCACCGCTCCAGGCCCGTTGGATCGCTTGCCCGTAGGCCGCAGCGTCGGCCACGGTCACGTTGTCACCACTGTGATCGTCGATGGCGTGCAGTCGGGCCAGTGAGATGCGCTGGGCAACCGGCACGGCGACTCTGTTCACCTCGTCGGTCTGTGCCGCCATGGCCTTCAGCTGCGCAGCGACTGCCGCGTCAATGCCGTCGCCCTCGCGTTGCTCGGTCGCGGCCAACTGCTGCCACTGCAAGGCCGCCGTGCCGTATTCACCAGCAGCCATGGCGACCGCGGCGAGCCTTCGGCGTTGGCCGGGGTTCGGGGTTGCTGGCCACTGGCCGAGCAGGCGGTTCATCTCCGCCATCGCCGCAGGCACGTCCAGCCCGGTGGACTTCTTGGCCGCCTCGACGTTCGGGCAATAGGCCGCGAACTCTTGCGGGTCAAACGTTGCGGGGTGGCGCGCAGCCGTGTCGCAACTTTCCGCCGGCATGGCCTCGATGGCGATGATGTCTGGCCGGAACGCGGCCAGGCGAGCAACCAATGGCGCCAGTGCCGCGTCGGTCAGGGCCGGCGTCAGGCGAGACAGGTGCGCAGTTCCCAGAACCAGCACCTGCGCATGCATGCCGGTCTCATCTGCCTTGGCAGGTGTGGCGCTCACCTGCGCCGGCACAACACACGCCCATCCTCCAACGATCGCGGCCAACCCCGCCAAAGCCCATGTTCTTGCGTTCATGGCTTCGAGTGTTCATGGGCTCGACCGCTGTGTCTCCAGTAACGCGATAGCCTGACGCATTCGTTCGACAGAATGCATCCTGGCCGGACGGAACAGCTACTCCGTCCTCAGGCGGGCCTTCACGTCTGCGTATGCCGCCTCGATCAATCGCCCGAGCGCCGCGGCGTCGACCGGCCGCTCGGGCCGCAACTTCACGTGGCGCATGAACTTGCCGGTGCCTTCCAGCAGGCCGTTCGGATCGGCGAGTTCGGCACCGCAATAGAACCCGACATTGACATGGGCCTTGAACGCATCGACATAGGCAAACGCCGCATCGCCCACGCATGCAGTCGGTTGACCATCGTGCAGCAACTCTCGAACGTCGTCGCCGCAGCCGCGGATGACTTCGAACCACTGCCGCGCGATCGCGCCCAGTTCGTCTGAATGCTCGTGCAACCAGCGTTGAACGGCGGGGTCTCGCCTGACTGAACCGGGAAATCGCATCAGTTGGCGCATGGCGATGGGCTACAGCAGATTGATCAACACCCACAGCACCACCGCGAAAGCTGCGCCAAACATGCCAGCGAGACGAAGCCACTGCGGGCGCTCTGGACTGCCTTCAGGAAGGCCAGACAGTTCTGAGTCTGCTGCAGCAGAGAACCCGGTCGCGAAGAGGCCAAGCAGGAAGTGCACGGTTCCCTCGGCAAAATCCATCGCCCCCGCCGGCAGGACCAAGCCTGCCAAAGCCCCGGCCACAGCACCGCTGGCGACCGGAAGGGCGATCGAATGCCCCCAGCCTCCGACAAGCAGCAAGCCACCGAGGAGCAACCCAACGATGGCCCCTGCCATCGCAGCAAGGATGGCGGCGCCAAGTGCGTAGTGCCAATCGGTCTTTGATGTCGTCGCCATGGGTAGGTATCTTCCTTCAACAGAGTGAGCGGTATTGCAGCGGCGTGAGCCCGCAAGACTGCCTCCACGCATGGGAGAAATGAGCCGAATCGAAGAAGCCCGAGGCATGCGCGATCTCGGTCAGTGACCGGCTACCAGCACGTATCGCATCCCCCGCGAGTGTGAGCCGCAGCGCCTGACGCAGAAGGCGAAAGCTCAAGCCGGCCTGCCCGATGGCCCGCTGCAGGGTGCGGCGCGAGCAGCCCGCAGCGAGAGCGCAGTCGGCGAGCTCGGCGAACGGATTGGCGTGGATCGCATTGACGCAGTCCTGCAGCGCGCGGTTATCGTCCGCCAAGCTGCCAACGTGCTGAGTGAACAGCAGCGCCGTGTCTTCGCGCCGACGCTCTCGAGTGCAAGCCGCCAACAGCTGCGCAATGCAGGCGGCACCGGCTTCATGGCGCATCTCCTCGTGCAGCCCTGGCACACGCGTCTCGCGTCGCAGCCGAAGGCCCGTGTCATTGCAAACCTGCGTCTCCACACCCAGCGGCGCCATGCGGTTGAATCCGTTCCACCGACTCTGGAATGCAGCCGCATCGGGGGCCACGCGCATCAGACCGGCGATCGGATTCGCATCGAGCGCCATGAGCTGCTGCATGCGCCGCTCGGCGCGCAACACGGCGTGGCGCCGACAGGCCGCTCGCTCGATCGCCAAGCAGTAGTCCTCATGGTCGACGAGCCCATTGATCACGCGCCCGACCATCCAGCGCAACAGCGAAGCGGGGTTGTCGTCGGCCTGGGAGAAGGACTCCGCCAGCAGGTGATAGCTTTTCCAGCGCGTCATGGGATGGCAGTGATGGAGAAATTCTACGGACACGCCGTGGCGCACAGATACAAGCGGTGAATGGGTTCTCCAAAAAGAATGGCGCTCCCTTCTCAGCAACCCATCACCATGGATCGACGTGAACTTCTCATGGGCACCGGCSCAGTCCATCGTTCGCCATGAGTTCGCGGC
>NZ_JBFUGE010000539.1:0-4120 GCF_056403075.1 Ideonella sp. P3_A4
TGCGTGACCTGGGAGCACCAAGAGGCGTTCGGGCGCTCGCGTCGGCGATCAACAACCACGACGTCGTGGTTGGCGTCGTCGTCGTTCCCAACGACACCCAGCCCAGCCGCGCCGCGATCTGGCGCCACGGCCGCATGCAAGCCCTGAGCGACTTGCTCGACCCGGTCACCGGCGCCGGCTGGCAGCTCTGGGACGCCCTCGACATCAACGACGACGGTTTGATCTGCGCCTGGGGCAACCTGGGCGCCGCGCTGCTGACGCCAATCAAGTAACCACCGCGCGGTTGCCTGACCCCGTGCCAGCAGGGCACAGGGGTCAGGCGGTGCGCAGCGCCCGCAGCCCGACCAACGCCGCGTGCTGCAGCAGCATGATCGTCTTGCCGTCCTGGATGCGGCCATCGGCGATGTGGCGCAGCGCGTCGTCCAACGCCAGCTCGACGACCTCGATGTCTTCGCCCTCGGCGTGGTCACCGCCACCGTCACCCTGACGGTCCAGCTCGTTGTACTCGGCGACGAAGAAGTGCAGCTTCTCGGTCACCGAGCCGGGGCTCATGTAAGCCTCGAACAGCTTGCGCGGGGCGCGCACGTGAAAGCCCGTTTCCTCGGCAACCTCGCGGCGGATCGCGTCGTGCGGGTCCTCGCCATCAAGCAGGCCTGCGCAGGCCTCGACCAGCAGGCCGTCGGCACAGCCATTGACATAGGCCGGAAAGCGGAACTGGCGCGTCAGCACCACCGTGCCGCGCTCGGCGTTGAACAGCAGCAACACCGCACCATTGCCGCGGTCGTAGGTCTCGCGGCTCTGGCGTTGCCAGCTGCCGTCGCGCCGGCGGTAGTCGAAGGTCGTCTTCTTCAGGACGAACCAGTCGTTGGACAGCAGCCGCTCTTCGATGACGCGGATCCGTGCATGTTCAGTGTCGTGCATGTTTGAATAAATTCGTGCAGTTTCGTGCAATCATAGAGGCTGACATCGCCGCAATGCAAGCCTCATGCTGACCACCCAACGCAAGCGACTGATCCTCGACCGCTTAGGCCGAGAAGGGCAGATCGTCGCCAAGACCCTGGCCGCCGAGCTGCAGATCTCGGAAGACACGATCCGCCGCGACCTGCGCGAGCTGGCCCAGGCTGGGCGCTTGCAGCGCGTGCATGGTGGCGCCTTGCCTGCCGCGGCCGCAGCAGGCGACATGAAGGTGCGCGAGCAGTTGTCGACGCAGGAGAAGGTGCAGCTCGGACGCTACGGCGCTTCACTGATCCGCCCGGGGCAGGTGGTGATCCTCGATGGCGGCACCACGGCCCTGCAGATTGCGCGCCACCTCGACCCCGGCCTGCGCGCCACCATCGTGACGCACAGCCCGACGGTGGCGGTCGCCGCCGCCGAGCACCCGCAGGTCGAGATCCTGATGTTGGGCGGGCGGCTGTTCCGGCATTCGATGGTCAACGTCGGCGCGGCGGTGATCGCTGCCGCGGCCCAGTTGCGGGCCGACCTGTATTTCATGGGAGTGACCGGCGTGCACCCGGATGCGGGCCTGAGCACAGGCGACGCCGAAGAGGCCGCTGTCAAGCGGGCGCTGCACGAACGCGCAGCAGAAACCATCGTGCTGGCGTCGGCCGAAAAATTGATGGCCGCCTCCCCTTTCGTCGTCGCGCCGCTGCAAGAGGCGGCGGCGATCGTGGTGCCGCACAAGACGCCGGATCGCACCTTGCGCGCGCTGCGCGCCGGTGGCGTCAAGGTCCGTAAGCAGCCTAACGCAGCGGTGGCAGGCAGCGTTTGAACCAATCGCGCGCCAATGCGGCCACCGCATCCAGCGCACCGGGCTCTTCAAAACAATGCGAGGCGCCCGGCACGATGGCCATCTGCTTTTCGCAGGTCAGCAGCATCAGGGCGCGCCGGTTCAGCTCGACCACCGGCGAGTCGTCGCCCCCGACGATCAGCAACGTTGGCGCGCGCACATGCTCCAGCGCCTCCTCGGCCAGATCGGGCCGACCGCCGCGGGACACCACGGCGCGCACCTCGGATCGCAACCGACTCGCCGTCAGCAAGGCCGCGGCGGCGCCGGTACTGGCGCCGAGCAACCCCATCGGCAAAGGCCCCGTGGTCTGCAGCAGTGCCAGGTACTCGGCGACGGCAGCCAAGCGTTCGGCCAGCAGCACGACGTCGAAGCGATGGTGGCCGCCGCGGCTGTCGGCGTCTTCCTCGGCCGGTGTCAGCAGGTCGGCCAGCACGGTGGCGAGCCCCGCCTCGTTGAGCACCTTGGCCACCTGACGGTTGCGTGGGCTGAAGCGGCTGCTGCCACTGCCATGGGCAAACAACACCAGGCCGGTGGCACGGGCAGGCAGGCTCAGGTCGGCGGCCAGCAGCACACCACCGCCGACAGTGATGCGCAAAGCCTGCTGAGTGGGAGCGGACAAGAGTGCATTCATGGCGGTCAACTCACAGTCCAGCAGGGTAGGTTTCGGGAGCCTCTGGTGTCCATGCAGACGTCCGCTCCAACGGCTCGACCGCGCGCGTTGTGTCGATGTGGATCAATGCGTCGAACTGCTGCGGCAGCTCTGCGTGGAAGTAGTGGCTCTGACGCTCGGTGTCTGGCCGGTAGATGACGCCGATCGCTCGCTGCAGCCGCGGCGCGCTGAGCACCTGGCTGTGGCGGCTGGCGCCGCGCAGCGGCAGCCAGAACGACTCGATGCCGACCATGTGCATCAGCCACTCGTAGCTCTCTGGCAGCGAAGGCTGCACCAGCTTGCGCTCGACCGCGCCATCCCAATCACTGGCGGCAGTCACGCTGCCGGTGTGAGTGGAGAAGCCGACCAGCACCGCGTCCTGGCCATAGCGTTCGCGCACCAGCCGGCCGACGTTCAGCTCGCCGCGCTTGCCCATCTCGGTCGCCCGCGCGTCGCCCAGGTGCGAGTTGTGGGCCCAGACGACGATCTTCGGCGGGTCGCCGCTGCCCGAGCGGCGCAGGTGCCGCTCCAGCTCGGTCAGCGTTTCCATCATGTGGCGGTCACGCAGGTTCCAGCTCGACACGTCACTGAGGTACATCGAGCGGTAGTAGGCCTCCGCGTTCTTCACCAGCCGCGCGTTCTGTTCGGCATCGAAGCCCTGCTCGGCGTCGCCGCGGCCCTGCTCCGGCGCCATGCAGGCGCGCCGCCGCAGGTCGATCAACATCGCGATCACCTCGCGCTCGCAGCCCTTGGCGGTGCCCAGTCCGGTCATCAAGCCGTAGACCTGGCTGTCACTGCCGAACTGGTCGAAGCAGGCGTAGCGTTCACGCGCCAGCTTGGCGGCGGCCGGGTCGGCCAAGTTGAGGTACTGCAGCACCGCGCTCATCGAGCCATGCAGGCTGTACAGGTCCATGCCGTAGAAGCCGGCCCTGTCGACCTCGGGGCGGGTGTCGTTGAACTCGCGCAGCCAGTCGACGAACTCGGTCACCGCGGTGTTGCGCCACATCCAGGTCGGGAAGCGCCGGAAGCCGGCAAGGGCGCCCTCCGCCGAGCTGTCGTCGCTGACGCCGCGCACATAACGGTTGACGCGGTAGGCATCCGGCCAGTCGCCTTCGATCGCCACCGCATGAAAGCCCATCTCGGCGATCAGCCGTTGCGTGAGGCGGGCGCGCTCGCGGTAGAACTCATGCGTGCCGTGCGAGGCCTCGCCGATCAGCACATAGCGCGCATCGCCAATCAGCGCCAGCAGGCCATCGTGGTCACGCTCGCTGCCGTAGAGCGGCCTGGCGGCCTGACGCAGCACGTCGCCGACTTCCGGGTCGAGACCGGAGTCGAGGTGGCGTTCCATGGCCATCAGTCCTTGGGCGCGTTGCGCCTGGCCAGCGCCAACAATTCGCGCACCTCTTCGTCGCTGGTCTGTGCGAAGTCTTCGTACCAGCGACCGACGGCGCGAAACGGCTCCGGCGTTGTCGCGCACACCACCTCATCCGCCTCGTGCCGCATCTGCTCGCACACGTCCGGCGCGGCGGTGGGCACGGCCACGACGATGCGCGCCGGTTGCTGCGCCTTCAGCGCCTTCACCGCCGCCGACATCGTGGCGCCGGTCGCCAGACCATCGTCGATCAGGATGACGCTTTTCCCCTTGATGGCCGGCGGCGGCAGGTTTTCTCTGTACAGCGCCTCAC
>NZ_JBFUGE010000540.1:0-4104 GCF_056403075.1 Ideonella sp. P3_A4
CGATCACGCTCGTGCCCTGACGTTTCGCGGATTCGTTCCAAAGCCGGCCAGCCCTTATCAGGCTCGCCGGCTTTCTTGTTGGATACGTTCGCGCCGCTTCGCCGCTTGACATCGGACAAGCCGCAGGCGTGTCGTCCGACACCCAGGCCGCACGCCCGACCTTACGATGCCCATGGCGATGTCGCCGTATGCGAGGGCCGTCACAAGGCGTTGTTCCGATGCCCACTTCCACTTCTGCGGCGCCGGCCACCAGTGCCCCTTTGCCTTCCGCCTCGCCACCCCCGCCGGCGCGGCCTCGCATCCGTTTTCACCGCCCACCGGGTCTGTCGATGGCGGCGTGGCGCCAGTTCATCAGTGTGGCCAARCCCTATTGGCTGGGCGACAAGCGAAAGTCCGCCTGGGGCCTGCTGGCCTTGCTGATCGTGCTGATGATGGGCGAGACCCAATTCGCAGTGATGCTGAACGACCAAGCGGGCGAGATGACCTCGGCGCTGTCGGCCAAGGACGGTCCACGCTTCTGGAGCAACGTGCGCGCTTGCCTGACGGTGCTGGTGTTCGCGGTGCCGATCTACGCCTTCTACTACTACATGCGCGACGCGTTCTCCAACCACTGGAGGCGCTGGCTGACCGGGCGTTTTCTCGATGGCTACCTGAGCGGGCGCAAGTACTACGAGCTGAACAACAGCGGCGACATCGACAACCCGGACCAGCGCATCAGCGAAGACATCAACACCTTCACCGGTCGCTCGATCCACTTCCTGCTGATCTTTCTCGGCTCGGCCATGCAACTGGTGGCTTTCAGCGCGGTGCTGTGGTCGATCTCGCGCACGCTGGTTGCCTTCCTTGCGGTCTACGCGATCGTCGGCACGGTGGTCGCGCTGTGGGTATTCGGCTCGCCTCTGATCCAGCTGAACTTCTGGCAATTGCGCCGTGAAGCGGACTTCCGCTTTGGCCTGATGCGGGTGCGCGAAAACGCCGAATCGATCGCCTTCTACCGCGGTGAGCCGCAGGAGCGCAAGCAGATCGAGCGGCGTTTCGACGCAGTGTTCGCCAACTTCGCCAAGCTGATCAAGAAGCAGCGCTCGCTGAACCTCTTCCAACGGGCGTTCAGCCAGCTGACGCTGGTGCTGCCAAGCGTGATCCTGGCCGATGGCGTGCTGTCGGGCCAGCTCGAAGTGGGCCGGGCGGTGCAGGCCGGCGGGGCGTTCTTGGCGGTACTGAGTGCGGTGGCGCTGATCGTCGACAACTTCGAGAGCCTCAGCCGCTTTGTTGCCGGCATCGGGCGTCTGCACGCGTTGTCCGAACTGGTGCTGAAAGCGCCGGGGGCGACGCCGCCTACGGCTGAGCAGCAGGGGATCGAAAGCCGTGAAGGCGATTGTTTCCTTCTCGATGCCGTCACCTTGTACACACCGCAGGCGGAACGTCTGCTGGTCAAGGAACTGAGCCTCAATCTGAAACCAGGCGACGGCCTGTTGATCACCGGTGTCAGCGGTTGCGGCAAGAGCTCGCTGCTGCGGGCAATGGCCGGCCTGTGGCGCACCGGCTCAGGCGTGGTGCAGCACCCGCCGCTGGACAAAGTGTTCTTCCTGCCGCAGCGGCCTTACCTGCAACATGGCACGCTGCGCAGCCAGCTGATCTACCCGAGCAACGACACCAAGCTGGACGACGAACGCCTGCTGGAGATCTTGCGGGAGGTCCGGCTCGAAGAGCTGGCCGAGCGTGTCGGCGGGCTCGATGCCGTGCAGGACTGGGAAAAGCTGCTGTCGGTTGGCGAGCAGCAGCGGCTGGCCTTTGCCCGTGTGCTGGTGCGTGAGCCGCAGGTCTTGATCCTGGACGAGGCCACCAGCGCGCTGGACAGCGCGAGCGAGGCGGCGCTGTACCAACGCCTGCGCGAAAGCGGGGCCACGCTGATCAGCGTGGCTCACCGCGCCGCGGTGCTGCGCTACCACAACCAGGTGCTCAAGCTCACCGGGGGCGGCGCCTGGGAAGTGCACGACGCCGAAGGTTATGAATTCGACAGCTAGGCCACGGCGCGCGTCCTAGCCAAGCGCTGTTCGCCGCCGGCCGTGCACCTGAGCGCTTACCTTCGTCGCACGTCAGGGCAGGCGAATTCCCGACCGATCGCCGAGCGCGCCAGAAAATAGTTGTTGCGAGCGCGGTCGCTCAGCAGGTCCAGGTTAACGCGGCCGGTGCTGTCACAAGGGAAGGCCAAGGCCCGGCCCTTGTCGAACAACGAGGCGAAGCGCAGCTCAAACTGGTGGTCGTCACCCTCGGTAGAAACACTGAGGCGAGTAAGCACAACATCCCTCCGGCAAAGCGTCGGCTTGCATGAAGGCGGTGTGCGGGACCCGCTCTTTTGTTGCTCGTCGACAGGCACACAGCTTGCCGTTCTTGGCTTACAGAATCCTTCAACATTCGTCAGCAAATGTTCATTTCCAGTGTGACCTAACGCACAAAGCGGTATCCCGAAACGGGATTTCGTTCTGCAGGAGAGGCTTCCAGGTGATGTGGACGGCGCAGACGCTTGTCGAAGCAGGCTGGTTTGGTTCGTCGTGGAAGTAAGCAAGCGGCACCCGAGCCCGACTGATCAACGAATCCGAAACGACTTTTCAGGCTTCGGCGCCCCGATTGAACTCCCTCGCGGCCGCAACAGCGGCAGCGGCCAGAAAGGAGACCCGCCATGTCAGCACGCATCGCCTCCCACGCCGACCAGTTCGAACTGCGGTTTGCCAACCTGTTCGACGAAGGCCGAGGTCTGTCGTTTCCGTGTGACCAGGCCGGCCATGTCGATCTGGACAGCCTGAGCGACCGTGCCCGCGCCAACTATTTTTTCGCTCGCTCAGCCATCGGCCGCGAGTTTCGCTGCCCGGCCGTGCGACCGGCTTGGCATTGAAGGAGGGACGTGTCATGCATCTGACGACCTTCGCCCCACCTCGCGCGTATCGCGCGCACCGGGCGCCACGTTTGCAGCGTCTCATCGGCGCTGCGCTGATCGCCAGGCCATCGTTGCTGGTCACGGCCATCGCCCTGGTCTCGGCCGCGTACCTCATCAGCACTGGCCACAGCGACAACTTCATGCTCGCCTGGATCGCCGGCACGGCCTGACGCCGGTCGACTGTTGCCCGGCCGCAGGCCCGGCGTCAGCTCGCTGCCGGTGGCGGCGCCGACGTGTCAGGTGCCACCGCGCCAGTCAAGCGCCCGATCAGCTCCTGCATCACGGCATCTTCCTCGGGCTTGAGCAGCCCGCTGCGCAACAGCGATTCGCGCTCCAGCGAACGCAGCCGCCACTCGATCTCACGCACGATCGTGATCACCTCCTGGTGGACCTGCGGGTCGTGCAATGCGGCAAGCTGGCGCAGCAGCACCTCCGGGTCGGCGGCGTCCAGCCCGGTGCTGGAGAACGCGGTCTGCAGCCGCCGCATGCGGTCCAGGCCCGAAGTGAGCGTGCGCCGCAGCTCGCCGCGTGCTTTCTCGATCTGCCCCTCGATCCAGCCACGGTGCTGCGCGAAGCGGCGCATGGTGGCAGCGATGCGCGCCACGCGCGGCACCGCTTCCTCCATCGGTGTCGGAGCGTTCGCCTGGCCGGCATCGCAGCGTGTTGCCGCGGCGCTGATGATCTGCACGAGTTCGACGTTGAACTCGCCGGGAATGATCCGCGTCGCGACGATCAGTCGCGCCAGCGGCATCAGGCCCGATTCGAGCAGTGCCATCAGCCATTCGGCCGCCCCGAGGATCTGTCCATCCAGTGACAGCGCACTGCCCGATACGCCGCGGGGGTACCCGAAACCATCGAGCCGCTCATGGTGCAGGAGCACTGCCTGCGCCACGCCGGGGCCCGCGCCTTCCATGTCCTTCAGCACGCGGTGGCCGATGACCGGGTGGCTGACGATGTGGCGCCATTGCTCGGGCGCCATCTGGGTGCCGTGCTTCAGGTGCTGCGGGTCGATGTACAGCTCGCCGACGTCGTGCAGCAGCCCAGCCAGCGTGAGCAATCGATGGCGATCGATGTCCCCAGGCACCAGCTTGCGGCCCAGCGCCATCGCCAGCATCGCTACCCCCACGCTGTGGCGCAAGCGGTCGCCCTGGTATTCGCCATAGACCGTC
>NZ_JBFUGE010000541.1:0-4094 GCF_056403075.1 Ideonella sp. P3_A4
GCCATGAGCCCCGGCATCGGGATGATCGTGTTCTTCGCCGGCGCGTTCGGCTTCATGTTCGCGATCGAAAAGACCAAGCACTCGGCTGCTGGCGTCGGCGTGCTGCTGGCCTTCACCTTCTTCATGGGCCTGATGCTCTCGCGGCTGCTGGCTGCGGTGCTGGGCTTCAAGAATGGCAGCGCGCTGGTGATGACGGCCTTTGGCGGTACCGCGGGCGTGTTCCTCGCGATGGCGATGCTGGCCTCGGTGATCAAGCGTGACCTGTCGGGCATGGGCAAGTTCCTGTTCGTCGGTGCGCTGGTGATCATGGTCGCAGGCATCATCAACGTGTTCGTGCAGTCCAGCGCCGCGTTCCTGACCATGTCAGTGCTGTGCATCGGCCTGTTCTCGGCCTTCATGGTCTACGACCTGAAGCGCGTGATCGACGGCGGCGAAACCAACTACATCAGTGCCACGCTGGCGCTGTACCTGGACATCTACAACGTGTTCCAGAGCCTGCTCAGCCTGCTGGGCATCTTCGGCGGCGAAAGCGACTGAGCAATCGTTGGCGCGGCCTCCGCGCCAACACGACCAAGGGCCCCGCGCGGGCCCTTTTTCTTTGCGGCCCAGCGGCACAATGGACACCGCCATCCCCTTCGCTTGAATCTCTCACGATGAACGCACCGGACTGGAACCAGCCATTGGCCGCATTGCCGGAGCGCTGCGAGGTGCTTGTGGTCGGCGCAGGCCCCGCAGGCAGCGCCTGTGCGCGCCTGCTGGCGCATGCCGGCCGCGACGTGGTGCTGGTGGATGCCCAGGCGTTTCCGCGCGACAAGGTGTGTGGCGACGGGCTGGTGCCAGACACCCATGCCGCGCTGCGCCGGCTTGGCATGCACGAACGGGTGATGGCCCTGGCACAGCGCGCCAAGGCCGCACAGTGCGTAGCGCCGAGCGGCAGCTTCATCGACGTACCGGGCGAACTGGCGGTGCTGCCGCGGCGGGAACTGGATGCCCTGCTTTGCGCCGGCGCCGTCGAGGCCGGTGCGCGCATGATCGCGCCAGCCCGATTCATCAACCCTTTGCGTGATGAGAACGGCCGCGTGATCGGCGCGCGCCTGGGCCACGCGGGCGCAACGCACGACATCCAGTGCCGCTGGCTCGTGCTAGCGACGGGCGCCACACCAGCCGCCATGCTGGCCGCCGACCTGTGCGAACGGCGCACGCCCAGCGCCATGGCGCTACGCACCTACGTTCGCCACCCCGGCATGGTCGATGCGATACCGAACCTGCGCTTCGTCTGGCACCAGCGCCTCAGCGGAGGCTACGGCTGGATCTTTCCGGCGCCCGGCGGAATGTTCAACATCGGCGTCGGGCTGCTCGACAGCCACACCTCGGCAGCCGACGGCACACCACACAAGGCGCGCAACCTGCGCGAGCTGTTCGACGACTTTCTGGCCGTGGACCCGATCGCCGGACGACTGATGCGCGAAGGCGAGAGCCTGGGCGAGCTGAAGGGCGCGCCGCTGCGCTGTGACCTGGATGGTGCCAAGTGGCTGGCGCCTGGCGTGCTGGTCGCCGGTGAAGCCGCAGGTGCGACCTACGCCTTCACAGGCGAAGGGATTGGCAAGGCGCTCGAAACTGGCATTGCCGCCGCGGAATGCTTGGCGGCCGGCGCTGAGGACGACAGTGCGGTGCTGGCCGACTATCGGTGCCGGCTGGATGCCCTGCGGCCGCGCTTCGAGATGTTCCGCAAGGCCGCCAGCTTCAATCGCTACCCGCTCTTGGTCAGCCTGGTCGTCTGGCGCGCCCGTCACAGCAAACGAATGACCGCCCGGCTGTCCGACATCCTGAACGAACGCCGCATGCCAGGCAGCCTGCTGTCCTGGCGGGGCTTCAAGGGGATGATGTTCGGCTAGATGAGGCCCCTACGCCCCTCTCGGGGGCTGCCTTGCAGGCCGCGCCGAGCCAGAGKCTCGGCCCYTCGCTAGGCAMGAACAGTCCTCAGGACTGTTCATGTCCGAGCAAAGCCCCCCAAGGGGGCTCGCGCAGTGGACCGGCAAAGCCGGATCCACGCACGCCACTTGAAGTAGGCGGCGCTGCGCGCGCCTAGGGGCTCAGTCGCGCTCGAAGACTGCGATGGATTCGACGTGGGCGGTGTGGGGGAACATGTTGACCGCGCCGGCGGCGGTGCAGCGATAGCCTGCCACGTTCACCAGCAGGCCTGCGTCGCGCGCCAGTGTGGCGGGGTTGCAGCTGACGTAGACGATGCGCTTGGGTGGTTGCCAGTCGTCGTGTGGTGCTTCGGCTAAATCGGCCAGCGCTTTGGCCAGCGCGAAGGCTCCTTCGCGCGGCGGGTCGACCAGCCATTTGTCGGCGCGGCCAAAGGCCACCAGGTCGTCCGGCGTCAGTTCGAACAGGTTGCGCGCAGCAAAGCTGGTGTTGGTGGCCAAGCCATTGCGCGCGGCGTTCTGCCGTGAACGTTCGACCAGCACCTCACTGCCTTCGATGCCCAGCACCTCACGCGCCTGCGTGGCCAGCGGCAGCGTGAAGTTGCCCAGGCCGCAGAACCAGTCGATCACGCGCTCGTCGGGCTGGACCTGCAACAGGCGCAGCGCCCGACCCACCAGCACCGTGTTGATCTGGTGATTCACCTGGGTGAAGTCGGTTGGCTTGAACGGCATCGTCAGGCCGAATTCGGGCAGCGTGTAGGCCAGCTCGGGGCCGTCGTCGTCGAGCAGGTGAACGGTGTCCGGCCCCTTGGGCTGCAACCACCACTGCACACCGTGCTTCGCACCGAACTCACGCAAGCGCGTCACGTCTGCGCCAGACAAAGGCTCCAGATGACGCAGCACCAAGGCCGTCACGGCCTCGCTGCCGGCCAGCTCGATCTGCGGCAGGCGATCGCGCCCGTCCATCGAGCCGATCAGTTCGCGCAGCGGCAGYAGCATGTCGCTGACTTGGCGCGGCAGCACATGGCACTCGCTCATGTCGGCCACGTAGCGTGACTTGCGCTCGTGGAAACCGACCAGCACCGTGCCCTTCTTCGCCACATAGCGCACCGACAGACGCGCGCGCAGCCGGTAGCCCCAGGTCGGGCCCTCGATCGGCCGCAGCATGCGCTCAGACTTCACCTTGCCCAGGTGGGCCAGGTTGTCCTCCAGCACGCGCTGCTTGATTGCCACCTGGGCCCCTGCGTGCAGGTGCTGCATCTTGCAGCCGCCGCATGCGCCCGCATGCAAACCGAAATGCGGGCAGGCCGGACGCACGCGCTGCGAGCTTTCGCGGCGCATCTCGCGCATCACTGCCTGTTCCCACTGGTTCTTGCGCCGGCCGACAACGACCTGCACCTGCTCGCCCGGCAGCGCGCCTTCGATGAAGACGACCTTGCCTTCGCTGTTGTGGGCCACGCCCTGGGCTTCGATGTCGAGCGATTCGACGGTCAGCCACTCATCTGCTTGGGTCATGAAAATCTCGTACGAACTGCGCAAAGGCCGACGCCGCCCGGAGGCGGCGCCATGATGCCGAAGCAGCGTTGGGAACTACTCAGCGTGGGGGCAACAGCTTGCTGGGATCGATCGGTTTGCCCTGGCGGCGCACCTCGAAGTGCAGTTGCACCCGCTCGGCGTCCGACGAGCCCATCTCGGCGATCTTCTGGCCCTTGCGCACGACCTGATCTTCCTTCACCAGCAGCGTCTGGTTGTGGGCGTAGGCGGTCAGGTACGTGGCGTTGTGCTTGACGATGACGAGGTTGCCGTAACCACGCAGGCCCGAGCCGGCATAGACGACACGGCCGTCGGCCGCGGCATAGACCGGGTCACCCGCTTTGCCGGTGATGGCCAAGCCCTTGTTGCGCGACTCGTCGAACGGCGTGGCCACCGGGCCGGCTGCTGGCCAGGCCCACTGCACGTCGTCGTCGTTGTCTCTGGACGGGACCGCCGGGCCGACACCCGAGGCGGCCGGCGCCGTTCCTGAAGCCGCAGGTGCCGGTGGCTTGGCGCTGCCATCCAGCGGCTTGGTCTCGATCTTCGGCGCCGTCACCGGCTTGGTGCTGACCGCGGTTTCGGCGGCCGGCGGCATCACGCGCAGCACCTGGCCGACTTCGATCACGTTCGGGT
>NZ_JBFUGE010000542.1:0-4083 GCF_056403075.1 Ideonella sp. P3_A4
GGCCACGCCGGTGCAGCGCCAAGGCGGCACCGAACGCCATCTGGTCGTTGGCCGCGAAGATGGCGGTGAAAGGCGCGCCCGAGGCGAGCAAGCGCTCGATGGCTTGCAGGCCGCCTTCTTCCTGGTAGTTGCCGGCCAGCAGCAGGGCCTCGTCGACCTTCACGCCGTGGGCGGCGAGGGCCTGGCGGTAGCCGCGCTCGCGCTGCGCTGAATCGGGGTGCAATGGGTCGCCGCCAATGAAGGCGATGCGCTTGTGGCCCAGCTCCAGCAGGTGCTCGGTCGCCAGGCGCGCGCCGTGCAGGTCGTCGAAATTGAGTGAATAGACACCCGGCGCGCTCAGGTCGCGGCCGGTCACGACGATGGGCAGTTGACGCGCGAGGTTTTTCAGTGCGCCGTCGCTCGTGCGGCCGGTCAGCACGATCAGGCCGTCGACCCGGCGCGAGCGCATCACTTCGATGCAGCGGGTCTCGGCAGCGGCGTCCCAGTGGCCGCTGATGAACAGCGGGCTGTAGCCGGCGGTGACCAGCGTGTCTTCGATACCGCGGTGGGCGCCGCCATAGAAGGGCGAATCGATCGCCTGCGTGACCACGCCCACGCTGAGGGTGYGGCCGCCGGCCAGGCCGCGCGCCACCGGGTTGGGCACGAAGCCCAGTTCCTTGATCGCGTCGTCGACCGCCTTCTTCTTGTCATCGCTGACCACCGCGGTGCCATTCAAGATGCGCGACACGGTGCTGGGCGAAACGCCCGCGCGGTCTGCTACCTGTTGCAGGGTGACGGCGCCAGAGTGCCCGTCTCCGGCCGTGCTGGCGCGGGTGTTGCGCCGGGGTGCGGTCTTGGAGCTGGTCGACAAGGGTGGTGCTTTCGATTGCGACAAAGGGCCGAGTGTAAGACGCAGCTGCAAGCGCTTGCAGTTGCGCGTCGGTTTTACATGCCGAAGCGAAGAATTCGCATTGTGAAAAGTCAGTCTGCTGCATCGCAGCAGTTTTTTCCACTATGAAATCAAGACTCTCGCATTGCGAAATGGCTTCTGTAAGTCATTGATTTGTCGTGAAATACTTTTGTGTCTTATATAAGACATAAGTCTCCCCAAACGCTGGCGGTCGGCGTACGCTTGAGCCCAAGCAAGGTCTTCAACACCCCATCGTTTTCACCCAAGGAGCCCCGACATGACCCGACTGACCCGCGAACAACAAATCGCCGCCCTCGAGAAGGACTGGGCCGAGAACCCTCGCTGGAAGGGCATCAAGCGCGGCTACACCGCGGCTGACGTGGTTCGCCTGCGCGGTTCGCTGAAGATCGAACACACGCTGGCCCAGCGCGGCGCCGAGAAGCTGTGGAACCTGGTCAACACCGAGCCCTTCATCAAYGCGCTGGGCGCGCTGACCGGCAACCAGGCCATGCAGCAGGTCAAGGCCGGCCTGAAGGCCATCTACCTGTCGGGCTGGCAAGTCGCCGGTGACGCCAACAGCAACGGCGAGATGTACCCCGACCAGTCGCTGTACTCGGTGGACTCGGTGCCGAAGGTCGTCAAGAAGATCAACGCCACGTTCGCCCGCGCCGACCAGATCCAGTGGTCTGAAGGCAAGGACGACATGGACTTCTATGCGCCGATCGTGGCCGATGCCGAAGCCGGTTTCGGCGGCGTGCTGAACGCGTTCGAGCTGATGAAGGCCATGATCGAAGCGGGCGCCGCCGGCGTGCACTTCGAAGACCAGCTGGCCGCTGCCAAGAAGTGCGGCCACATGGGTGGCAAGGTGCTGGTGCCGACGCGTGAAGCCGTGGCCAAGCTGGTCGCGGCCCGTCTGGCCGCTGACGTGATGGGCACGCCCACCGTGCTGCTGGCCCGCACCGACGCCGAAGCTGGCGACCTGGTGACCAGCGACATCGACGAAAACGACAAGCCCTTCTGCACCGGTGAGCGCACTGTCGAAGGCTTCTTCCGCACCAAGAACGGCCTCGACCAGGCCATCAGCCGCGGCCTGGCTTACGCGCCTTACGCCGACATGATCTGGTGCGAAACCGGCAAGCCCGACCTGGCCTTCGCCAAGGCCTTCGCCGAAGCCATCCACGCCAAGTTCCCGGGCAAGCTGCTGGCCTACAACTGCTCGCCGTCGTTCAACTGGAAGAAGAACCTCGACGACGCGACGATCGCCAAGTTCCAGCGCGAGCTGGGCGCGATGGGCTACAAGTTCCAGTTCATCACGCTGGCCGGCTTCCACAGCCTGAACTACTCGATGTTCAACCTGGCCTACGGCTATGCGCGCAACAACATGAGCGCCTTCGTCGAGCTGCAAGAAGCCGAGTTCGCCGCTGCCGAGAAGGGCTTCACCGCCGTGAAGCACCAGCGCGAAGTGGGCACCGGTTACTTCGACGCCGTGACCACCACGATCGAGCGCGATGCTTCGACCGCCGCGCTGAAGGGCTCGACCGAAGACGAACAGTTCTTCGACGCCAAGCACGGTTAAGCACCGCTTCGCCGGTCGACGTGCCCGGGTGGCCGAAAGGCCCCCGGGCATTTTTATTGCCAGCCTTCAGCAATTCGGGTAGCTTGCGTCCATCGGGGGTATGCGTGAACGGCACTGTCCACGACGACAACGAATCGGCCATCCTGCCTTCGCAGCTGTGCATCGGGATGTACGTTCACCTCGACATCCCGTGGATGGACCATCCGTTCACGTTCTCCAGCTTCAAGATCAAGAGCCTCGAGCAGATCGAGCTGATCCAGTCGCTGGGCTTGAAACGCTTGCGCTATGCGCCAGCCAAGAGCGACAGCGAACCGCTGCCTCACTCCGACACCGCTGCAGCCGCGGCCACGGTGCCCGAGGCGCCACCGCCGCCCACTCATGACAGCCCGGCCTTCCAGGCCAAGCGCGCGCGGCTGGAGCGCCTGGCACTGCACCGTGAGCGTGTGGTGGCCTGCGAACGCCAACTGCTCAGCAATGCGCACACGCTGAGATCGATGCAGCAGAACCTGTTCTCCCGCCCCGAGCAGACCTACAAGGACGCTTCGCTGTTGGTCGAGTCGATGGCCGATTCGATGCTGATGGATGCCGACATCGCCATCCACCTGATGGCCGACAAGCTCGGCAACGACGAGGTCTACCACCACTCGCTCAACGTCACCTTGCTGTCGATGATGCTGGCCAAGGAGATGCAGGCGCCGGCGCACGGCATCCGCCTGCTGGGCATGGGGGCGCTGTTCCACGACATCGGCAAGGTGGACATTCCCGATCGCATCCTGCGCAAGACCGAGCCGTTGACCAAGCCCGAGCTGGGGCTGTTGCACACGCATTGCGCCGCCGGTGTGGAGATCGGCAAGAAGCTGAACCTCACGACCGAGGCGCTGCAGGTCATCGCGCAGCACCACGAGCACGTCGACGGAACGGGTTACCCGCGCAAGCTGCAGGGCGCGCAGATGTCGCTGTTGGCGCGCATCGTTGCCGTCACCAACGTCTACGACAACCTTTGCAACCCGACCAACCCGRCCAAGGCGATGACGCCGCATGAGGCGCTGTCGACGATGTACGGCCAGCAGCGCTCGCACTTCGATGCGGTGGCGATGAACACCTTCATCCGTTGCATGGGCATCTACCCGCCGGGCACGGTGGTGATGCTGTCCAACGGCACGCTGGCGATGGTGGTGTCGATCAACAGCACTCGGCCGCTCAAGCCCACGGTGATGGTCTACGACCCGGCCGTGCCGCGCRAAGAGGCCATCCTGGCCGATCTGGAGCAGGAGCCTGACGTGAGCATCAGCAAGACGATGCGGCCCCAGCACCTCTCGCCTTCGGCGCTGGAGTACCTCAACCCGCGTCGGCGCATGACCTATTACTTCGACACCAGCCCGGGCAAGCCGGGCGCCTGAGCGACCGCAGCCTTGCGGCGCATCCCTGGCGGCGAGGTGGTGTTTTCACGAGCGGCGCTGGGCTGCATACTCAGGGCCCATGGCCGCCGCCGAGCACGACGCTGTCCAAGCCCACCCGCGCAGCAAGAAAGCCGCGCTGGACGACGCGCGTGTGATGGTCGAGGCGGCGAGGGCGGCTCGCGTCGCCGGGCAGCACCGGTTGGGCGTGGAGCACGCAA
>NZ_JBFUGE010000543.1:0-4070 GCF_056403075.1 Ideonella sp. P3_A4
ACCTGGAAGTCCATCATTGCCGCGCCGCCGGCCGGGATCAGCGTGGTCTGCACGTTTTCCTGGAAATGCGTGCCGCCTTCGAACCAGACCTTGTCGAAAATCTCGCCGATGACGTGAAAGCTCGACACCAGGTTCGGGCCGCCGTTGCCGACGAACAGGCGCACGGTGTCGCCCGTTTTCGCCTTGATGGCCTTGTCGCCGGTCAGCGCGCCTTCGCTGCCGTTGAACAGCACGTAGGTCGCCTTTTCGTCGATGGCCTTTTGCATGTCGAATGCCTGCAGGCCTTTCTCGCGGTACTTGCCCAGGGTGTAGAAATCACCCTGCATGACGTAGTACTCCTTGTCCACCTTGGGCAGGCCGCCCGGCGGCTCGATCAGGATCAGGCCGTACATGCCATTGGCCACGTGCATGCCTACCGGCGCCGTGGCGCAGTGGTAGACGAACAGGCCGGCATTGAGCGCCTTGAAGCTGAACTGTGATTGGTGCCCCGGTGCGGTGAAGCTGGAGGCTGCACCGCCACCAGGCCCGGTCACGCCATGCAGGTCGATGTTGTGCGGCATCTTCGAGTCGGGCGCGTTTTTCAAGTGGAACTCGACCGTGTCGCCTTGKCGCACACGAATGAAGCTGCCCGGCACCGTGCCGCCGAAGGTCCAGAAGGTGTAGGTCACGCCTTCGGAGATCGGCAACTCCTTCTCGATCACTTCGAGCTCGACGATCACCTTGGCCGGGGCCGAACGGTTAAGCGCTGCAGGCACCTGCGGCGGGCTGGTCAACACGGCCCGGATCGGCTGGCCTTGTGGTGGGCCGAAGTCGCCCTTGCGCGGGCCGCTGGCCGGCGATGCTGGGCTCGCCAGTGCGCTGCGTTTGTCATTGGCCGCGACCAGGGTGCCGCCGCTGTTCCAGCCTCCCAGCGCAAGCGCGGCGACGGCGACAGTGCAGGACAAGATGAGGACGCGGCGCATGGTTGGACTCCTTGTTGGACAACGCTGATCACAGTCTCAGACCAGCCAGCCAGTCGTCGAAACAGTCGTCATGGGGTGCCGACAAGCCGACGCCCATCGTCCTCGGCTTGGTGCTGGTCGACTGTGCGACAGCGCACACAGCGCGAGGTGCGAAACCGAAACCTGTCAGCTCGAGTTCCTGTTTGCCGGCGCCTTGCCAGATGCGCCAAGGCGCTCGAAACGGCTTCAGGCGACCGGTTCGGCCAGCTACGGCTGCAGGTCAGCGGCCTGTTTGTTCGCTGCCGCCGGTGGCCGAGTCTTCGTGAGTGCGAGGCCGCACAGACCAGGCTGCACGAGGGTGAGTAGTGTCAGTGCCGAAGCCAGGCCCTGCGCCAAGAGTCACTCGAACTCGGCGGCAAATGGCGACCTGTGCGCGCCTCAGGAGCGCGCGCAATCCGATGCACGGGAGATGGCGAAGTGCATCGATCAGCTCCTGAAAGGAACCTGTCATGTCCACCCAAGCAGCCATTGGCGCTCGCCGGAAGATCGCGATGTCTTTCACGGCCGCCTGCGCGGCCATCATCGCGCTCACCGTCGTCGTGATCCAGTTTCAACTCGGCGCCGTCGATCCAGGTGCCAAGGCGGAAGCGCGTGATCTGGCGAGATCGGTTGCGTACAGCGCTGTATTGGATAGCGAGCACCTGCAGCAGTACATCGAGGGGATGCATGGTTTGTACGGGAGCGACATCGTCGTTGTGGACGCTCAGAAGCGAGGCCTCGCGGACGCGGATCCGACAGAGATCGGCCAAGTGTTCGACCAAGACTCGGCGAACGAGGTTGGAAAAACGATCAAGGACGGCCAAGTCAGGCCATTTGTCGAGCGAAGCAGCAATCATCCTGACGGTGCCAAGCAAATCGCCGTACCGCGCTATCAGAGCAAGGATGTGTACGGGCCTGTCGTCGGTGCGGTCATCGTCGAGTACACCCAGATCTACCAGGAGTTGTTGGACGCCACCACTTGGCAGATCTATTCGGTTGCCGGCGCCGGGCTGCTTTGCGCCGTGCTTGTCGGCTTCCTGGGCTTCAAGCTCAATGGATCGCTTTGGAAACGCTTGCGGGAAGACATGTTGGCGGCGCAGCAGATCGAATACCTCGCCTTCCACGACAAACTCACCGGGCTTTCCAATCGCGGCATGTTCTCGAGAATGCTCGAGCAGGGGCTGCAGGAAGCCAAGCGCTACAACCGGCAGCTGGCGGTCCTTTTTGTCGATCTCGACCGCTTCAAGAACATCAACGACACGCTCGGCCACCCGGCGGGAGATCTGCTGCTGCAGGAAATGGCGACACGACTCAAATCCTGTCTGCGGGAGAGCGACTGCATTGCGCGGACGGGCGGCGACGAGTTCGTCATCATGGTCTCGAACGTTGCCGGGGCAGAGCAGTTGGCAACGGTGGCGCAGAAGATCCTGGCCGCGGCCTCTCGAATCCTCAACCTGGGTGACCATGAATTCCATGTGACGGCCAGCATAGGCATCAGCGTCTACCCGAGCGACGGCGATGACGAACGCACTTTGATGAAGAACGCGGACATCGCGATGTACCAGTCGAAGGAAGACGGAAAGAACACGTTCACCTTCTACTCGGCCCAACTCAACACGCATTCGATCGAACGGCTCGCCTTTGAGTCGAGCCTGCGGCGAGCGCTGGACAATCAGCAGCTTCAGGTGCACTACCAGCCGAAGGTCGACTGCCATACCAGCCAGATGACCGGTGTGGAGGCGTTGTTGCGCTGGAGGCACCCGGATCTGGGTCCGGTGTCCCCGGTGAAGTTCATCCCGGTGGCCGAGGAAAACGGCTTGATCGTGCCCATCGGGCGTTGGGTGCTCCTCACCGCCTGTCAGCAGCATGTGGCGTGGCGCGACCTCGGCTACCCACCGCTGCGCATGTCGGTCAATCTTTCTGCGCGCCAGTTCTACGACGATCAGCTGCTGTCGGACGTTCGCGCGATCCTGGTGCAGACGAAGATGGATGCGACGTTTCTCGAACTCGAGATCACCGAGAGTCTGTTGATGCGCGACGTCGACAAGGCAAGCAAGGTGCTGACGGAGTTCAAGAAACTGGGGATCCACCTGTCGCTCGACGACTTCGGCACGGGCTATTCGTCGCTGTCTAACCTGAAGCGTTTTCCGATCGACACGATCAAGGTCGACCGCTCGTTTGTTCGCGACCTACCCGTCAACCAGGAAGACAGGGCCATCACGGACGCGATCATCACGATGGGCAAGTCGCTGAAGATGAACATCGTGGCTGAAGGCGTGGAGACCCAGGGGCAGATCGAGTTCCTGAGGAACCACGGCTGCAATGAATTCCAGGGCTTCTACTTCAGCAAGGCCGTTCCGCCGGAGGCGATCACCGATCTGCTGAGCGCGCAGCCTTGGGCCAATCCGAACGACGAGAAGGTGGTTTGGGGCGTCGAAGGCGTGTTTCCCGACTCGATGCCGATGCCGTTCGGTTAGTCTTCCGTCCCGGCCTGCAGGCTCAGCCCGTGGTCTTGGTGGTCAGCGTCGGTCGATTCGTCCACAGGGCCGCAACGGCCAGGTCTTCACGCTCGATCGCCCGATCGCGGTCATCATCTGTTGCAGCTGACTGGTAGGCCGCGTTGGCCGCCAGCACTTCCGCCTTCAGCCGGACCATCTTCATTGGAAACTTGGCCTCGTGCTCCTTGAGTCTGCGACGCATGATCGCTAGAAAACTCCGGGTGAATGGGTCGTCGTACATGGAAGTCCTTCGCTGAGATCAGGTGTTCACTGACCATGATAGTCCTCGCTTGTCAGTGCAATTGGCGGACCAGAAGCCGCTCGAAGCTTTGTGCCTGAGCAAATCAGGCGTGTCGGTGCGCCAGCCAACACGTGGCGGCGAGGCACGCTGCCGCAGTGATCGGCTTTCCGCGGTCACTGCCGCGCGTGTGCATGACGGGTCGATGTCCTACGAGAACTTCAACCGGCCGCTGACGGTGGCCGGATCGGGCACGGCCCACACTTTCGAACCACCGTCGCGATGAACCGCCAGGGTGAGAGCGAAAAGACCGTTGCCGCCGAGGGATCCATATGCAGTCCGACACTCCCAGTG
>NZ_JBFUGE010000544.1:0-4059 GCF_056403075.1 Ideonella sp. P3_A4
CCGCAATGATCGGCTTGGTGGCCACGCGGGCGCACCACTTCAGCGCCGAGAGTTGCCAGCCGCCGGTGCCGAAGCCGGTCTTCAGCCGCGTGATGCAGACCTTGCCCGGGCCGATGCCGACCTTGGTGGCGTCGGCGCCCCAGTTCTCGAGGTCGATCACGCCTTCGGGTGTGCCGACGTTGCCGGCGATGACGAACGCCTGCGGCAGCTTCTGCTTGATGTGCTCGATCATGCGGCGCACGCTGTCGGCGTGGCCATGGGCGATGTCGATGGTGATGTAGTCGGCGCCCAAGCCCTCGGCAGCGAGGCGGTCGATCGCGGCGCGATCGGCTTCTTTCACACCGGCGCTGATCGAGACGATCAAGCCCGCCTTGCGCATGCGGCGCGCAAACTCGACGTTGTCGAGGTCGAAGCGGTGCATCACGTAGAAGTAGCCGTTGGCAGCCAGCCATTCGGCGATGTTTTCGTCCAGCACCGTCTTCATGTTGGCCGGCACCACCGGCAGCTTGAAGCGGCGGCCGCCGAATTCGACGCTGGTGTCGCATTCGGCGCGGCTGTCGACCCGGCACTTGCGTGGCAAGAGCAGGATGTTGTCGTAGTCAAAGATTTCCATGGCTTCGCATTGCGTGTCATGGCGGCGCGTTAGTCGCAGTGCGCCGCCGTGGGCTGCGAGCGCTTGACCTGGACCCGGTGCGGGGCCCGCGAAGGCCGCCAGGCGAGGGCGGTGCGGACCAAACGAAAACCGGGCTCAGAGTTTGGGCCCGGTGRCGCATTCTACGCGGGCACCCCTGMCAGCAGGCGCGCAAGGTCAAGCGTCGATTCGCGGCCCAGCTGACCGCCGTGCAGGTCCCACCAGATCTGGGTGGCCGCTTCGCCCAGCGAACGCAAATGCTCCAGAAATGGCAGGTGCGCGATCAGTCGGGTTTCGCCGGCCAACGCGGCCAGGTGCGGCCGCCCATCCACCAGATGCAGACGATGCCGGCGCAGGCGGCGCTCGCGCGCACTCATGGGCCAGCCGCCCGGCGCGCTGCGCCAATCGTCCAGCCATTGCAGCTCGCGCATCAGCGGCGTGGTGAAGGCCAGTTCCTGTGCATGGTGGCGGATCTCTTCGGCGCTGCGTGGTGTGCCGCCGTGGCCGGCGGGCGGGGTCAGCAGCACCAGCAGCAGGTCGTCGGCAGCGGTGTCGTTCAGCAACGGCCACAGCGGCGGGTTGGCGGCGAAAGCGCCGTCCCAATAGGCCTCGCCGTCGATCAGCACGCTGTGGTGCAGGTTGGGCAGGCACGCCGACGCGAGCAAGGCATCGGCGCTGATCTCGTGCTCGCGAAACAAGCGCAGGCGGCCGGAAGCCGCATGCGTGGTCGCGACGAACAACTGCACCGGGCTGGCGCGGCGCAGGCGTTCGAAATCGACCTGCGCCTCGACGATCTCGCGCAACGGGTTCAGCCCCATCGGGTTGAACTGGTACGGCGACACCAGATGCACCCATCGCAACGCTGCGCGGGCGGCCGGCGCAAAGCCGGGCGCTTCATGGCCACCGGTGGTGAACCACTCGAAGGGCAAGCGGGTGCCCAGCGCCTCCCAGAACGTGCGCAGCGCCGCCCGAGCACCGTCGCGCCCGCCTTGGGTCAGGCCGTGTGCCAGTACCACGGCGTTCATCGCGCCCGCACTGGCACCGCTGATGGCGCGCAGTTCGATGCTTTCACGCGCCAACAGGGCGTCCAGCACGCCCCAGGTGAATGCGCCATGCGCACCGCCGCCTTGCAGCGCAAGGGCCAGGGGTCGGGGACGGTGCCAGGGCAACCAGGTCATCAGCATTCAACAAGTGTCGACACTAGGCCGGCACGCACGAAGCATGCCCCAGTCGGGTGACACCCGCGTGGCGGGCCCTGGCGACAGCCTTCCCCTCCCTAGAATGCACCGATGACCGATCTTTTTGCCGGCGCGGACGACGCCCCCCGCCACCCGGCTGYGGGTGACGCGCTGCTGCGCGCCCTGAACCCCGAACAACTCGCAGCCGTGACGCTGCCCGCCGAGCCGGCGCTGATCCTGGCCGGTGCCGGGTCCGGCAAGACCCGGGTGCTGACCACCCGCATTGCATGGTTGTTGCAAACCGGCCAGATGTCGCCCGGCGGCGTGATGGCCGTGACCTTCACCAACAAGGCCGCCAAGGAGATGATGACGCGGCTGGGGGCGATGCTGCCGGTCAACGTGCGCGGCATGTGGATCGGCACCTTCCATGGCCTTTGCAACCGTTTCCTGCGCGCGCACTGGAAACTGGCCGGCTTGCCGCAGAGTTTCCAGATCCTCGACAGCGGCGACAGCTTGTCGGCCGTCAAGCGCGTGATCAAGGCGATGAACCTGGACGAAGAGCGCTTCGTGCCCAAGCAAGTCGCCTGGTTCATCGCCGGCAGCAAGGAAGAGGCCCTAAGGCCAAAGGACGTCGAGATCCGCGATGGCCAGACGCAGAAAATGGTCGAGATCTACCAGGCCTATGAAGACCAGTGCCAGCGCGAGGGCGTGGTCGACTTCGCCGAGCTGATGCTGCGCAGCTACGAATTGATGCGCGACAACCTGGCGCTGCGCGAGCACTACCAGCGCCGCTTTGCACACATCCTGGTCGACGAATTTCAGGACACCAACCGGCTGCAGTACGCCTGGCTGAAAATGTTCGCCGGCCCACCGCGCGAAGGTGGCGGTGCGGTATTCGCGGTGGGCGACGATGACCAGAGCATCTACGCGTTCCGCGGCGCGCAGGTCAGCAACATGGCCGACTTCGAGCGCGAGTTCCGCGTCAAGCACCTGATCAAGCTGGAGCGCAACTACCGCAGCTTCGGCAACATCCTGGACAGTGCCAACCACCTGATCAGCCACAACACGCACCGGCTGGGCAAGAACCTGCGCACCGAAGCCGGCCCGGGCGAGCCCGTGCGTGTGCAGGAATCGAACAGCGACTTCAACGAAGCGCAGTGGTTGCTGGAAGAGGCGCAGCAACTGCACCGTGGCGGCATACCGCGGCGCGAGATCGCGATCCTGTACCGCAGCAACGCCCAGTCGCGGGTGCTCGAGTCGGCGCTGTTCAATGCCGGCGTGCCGTATCGCGTGTACGGTGGCTTGCGGTTCTTCGAGCGGGCCGAGGTCAAGCATGCACTGGCCTACTTGCGGCTGGTCGAGAACCCGAACGACGACACCAGCTACCTGCGGGTCGTCAACTTCCCGACCCGCGGCATCGGCGCCCGCACGTTGGAACAGTTGCAGGACGCAGCGCGCAGCAGTGGCCGCAGCCTGTGGCAGGCGGCCGGCGCGATCAGCGGCAAGGGCGGCGCGAACCTGGCCGCTTTCCACGCATTGATCGACAACCTGCGCGCAACGACCCATGGCATGACGCTGCGCGAAATCATCGAGCAGATGCTGCAGGCCAGTGGCCTGGTCGACTTCTACCGCACCGAGAAGGAAGGCGCCGACCGCATCGAGAACTTGGAAGAACTGGTCAATGCGGCTGAAGCCTTCGTGACCCAAGAAGGTTTCGGCAAGGACGCGGTGGCCTTGCCGGTGGACGAGCAGTCGCCCGGCATGATGGCCGTCGGCCTGCCGCCGGCGTTGGCCGCTGTCGATGTCACGCCGGACGCCGAAACCGGCGAAATCATCAGCCCCTTGGCAGCATTTCTGACACATGCGGCGCTGGAGGCTGGTGACAATCAAGCGCAAGCAGGACAAGACGCGTTGCAACTGATGACCGTCCATTCGGCCAAGGGCCTGGAGTTCGATGCCGTGTTCATCACCGGTCTCGAGGAAGGTCTGTTCCCGCACGAGAACTCGCTGTCCGACGCCGACGGCCTCGAGGAAGAGCGCCGCCTGATGTACGTGGCGATCACGCGCGCCCGCCAGCGCCTGTACCTGAGCTTCAGCCAGACCCGCATGCTGCACGGCCAGACGCGCTACAACGTCAAGAGCCGKTTTTTYGACGAGCTGCCCGAAGGCGCGCTGAAGTGGCTGACGCCGCGCAACCAGGGCTTCGGCTCCGGCTATGCGCGCGACTATCAGGCCGCCTGGCAACGTGGT
>NZ_JBFUGE010000545.1:0-4050 GCF_056403075.1 Ideonella sp. P3_A4
CCTTCACCACCAGCGTCGCCGGCCTCGCCTGGGGCCGATGCTTCGGCGCCGCCTTCGGTCGCGCTGTTCGCTTCGGCTCGCTCAGCCACCGGTGCGGCCTGAGCCTGAACGGTGGGCGCGGCAGCCTCTGGGGCCGTGGCCGCTATCGGCGCGTCGGTCGACGCAGCGTCGGCATCTTTCTTCGGGGCGCGTGTGCGTGGTTTGCGCGCCGGCTTCTCCGCGGCGGCCTCAGCGTCAACGGCCGGGGCCGGACTGGCTTCGTCGCCGCCAGTTTCCACAGCGTCCGCCTTGCGCGTGCGCGTCCGGCGCTTGGGCGCTGCGGGCGCCCCGTCGACAGCAACATCGGGTGCCGGCGCCGTCTCGGCGGGCAACGACGGGTCGGACTTTGAATCGGTGTTCATGCTTGGGGCGCGTTGGTGGGAGTGACAGGAGGGTCGGCCGTGTCGTCGGCCGGTGTTTGTTCTTCGTCGGCGGGCGCGAAAGGCTCGACCGACAGCGGGAGTTCGTTGGCGTCGTCAGCCGGTTCGACTTCTGCGGCCGGCCCGGCTTCTGCAGCGGCTTCAGCCGGCTCGCTGCTGGCCTGCATCGCGGCCTCGTCGGCTTGCGTGTCGTGGACTGGTTCGTCGGCCTGCGCTATTTCTTCGGCGCTGGCAGCCTCGATCGCCTCGGCGCCCGCATCAGCCGGTTCAGCCGCTGTCTCCACGGGTTCGGCAGTTGCTGTTTCGGCCAGCGCTTCGCCGAGCGAACTCGCCTCGGCCTGAACTGGCTCGGCATCGGGCACCGCGGCCAGGTCGTCAGTGGCGACATCAGTCGCCACGTCAGTTTCGACCGCCGCCTCAGCCGGAATGTCGGTCGAGACCTCCACAGCCGCTCCGTCCAGAGGCACCGACTCGCCGTTCACCGCTGCATCGTCTACCGGCAGCGCATCCAGCGGCAGCTCGCCCTGGTCGTTCAACAGGCCGACCTGCTCGGCGGCCAGCGTCTTCAGCGCCTCGGCGCCCGGCGGGCCGTCCAACAGCGGCAAGCGATCCAGGCTTTCGAGGCCCAGGTCGTCGAGGAACTGGCGGGTCGTCGCGTACAGCGCCGGGCGGCCCGGGGCGTCACGATGGCCGATGGCTTCGATCCAGTTGCGGTCTTCCAGCTGCTTGATGATCTGGCTGGAAACGACGACACCGCGGATGTCTTCGATGTCGCCGCGGGTCACCGGCTGGCGGTAGGCAATGATGGCCAGCGTTTCGAGCACCGCGCGTGAATAGCGCGGCGGCTTCTCGGGGTTCAGGCGGTCGAGAAACTCGCGCATCTCGGGCCGGCTCTGGAACCGCCACCCGGTGGCCAGCGCCACCAGTTCGACACCGCGGCCGGTCCAGTCGCGCCCAAGCTCATCGAGCAACGAGCGCAGGGTGTCGGAGCCCAGTTGGTCTGCAAACAACGCACGCATGTCGCGCAGCGGCATCGGCTGACTGGCGCAGATGAGCGCGGTTTCGAGCACGCGCTTGGCGTCCTGGGTATTCATCGATCAGGTATCGACACGGGTCACAAGCTGCGGTCAGGCAGCGGTTGTCTTCAACAAGCCCATCGGCGGGGGCAATTGCCGGGCGCGGGCTGGGCCAGCGCGGGCGATCGCACGGACTGCGTCGACGGTGCGGTTCGTTGGCGATGGTCGGCGGCGTGGCAGCGGCTTGTCTGGCGAGCCTTCAAAGGCTTTCGGCAGACGGCGGCGGCAACGGCCCGACACCAGTGGCTCGACTTGCGCCCCGCATGGCGGCTTGCGCGTGGTGCGGTGGGATTTCTCGGCGGATCCCATTGGATCTGTCGGCCTGGGACCGCATTGTAAACCCCAGCCGCCGCCCCTGCATAAGGGGCGGCCCTGCTTGTCAAGCCGGCACCACGGCGGCCCAGGCTTTCGTGAAATCGTCCGGCGGCGGCGCTTCGAAGCGCAAGAGCTCTCGGCTGACGGGGTGAGCCAGTTCCAGCTCGGCCGCGTGCAAGGCCTGACGCTGCATACCCAGCGCAGGCTTGCCGCCATAAACCGCGTCCGCCACCAGCACGTGGCCGCGCGAGGCCAGATGCACCCGGATCTGGTGAGTCCGGCCTGTGTGCAGCGCGCAACGCACGGCACTGATGCCCCCCTGGTACGCCACTGGGAATACGTCGGTGCGCGCCGTCTTGCCGCTAGGTACGACGGCCATACGCACACGCGCCACCGGGTCGCGTCCCACAGGAGCATCGATCGTGAAAGGCTCGCGCCCCACGTCACCATGCACCAGCGCAAGGTAGCGGCGACGGATGTCGCGCGCGGCCATGTCGCGGATCAATGCGGTCACCGCCTCCAGGCTGCGCCCCACCACCATCAGGCCCGAGGTGTCCTTGTCCAGCCGATGAACGATGCCGGCGCGTGGCAGCCGGGCGGCATTGGCATCGCGGGCCAGCAGGCCGTTGAGCAAAGTGCCGGACCAGTTGCCCGCCGCCGGGTGCACCACCAGGCCAGCCGGCTTGTGCAGCACCAGCAGATGCGCGTCTTCGTAGAGCACGTCGAGCGCCATGGCCTGCGGCGTGAAGGCCCGCGCTTCGGCGGGCAGCACCAAGGTGATCGACAGTTGCTGGCCGACCTTGACCTTGCGTGACGCGACTGTGGACGGCACGCCGTCCAGCGTCACCTCGCCCGCGGCCAGCAGCGTCTGCAGGTGGCTGCGCGAGAACTCCGGCACCAGCCCGGCCAGCACTTTGTCCAGCCGCTGGCCATGGGCCTCGGCGTCGAGCCGCCAGCTGCGTTTTTCGGGTCCGCTGTCGACCTCGCTGTCGTCGGGCAAACCGTCTGCGGTACCGATCGGCACCGTGGCMCGAGGCACTGAAAGGCCCCCCATATAATCCTTCGCATTGCTTGGCGAGACCATTTTCGCGCGGCGCGTTCGTCGCCGCGTGCCCCCACCGATGATCCAAGACCTGTTCCGCCGGCCGCTCGCGCGCGCCACGATGTTGTCCCTGGCTGTGCTGCTGGCTGGCTGCAGCTCGTTCTTCAACAAGGACGATGGCGACATCCAGGGTAGCGCCGAGAAATTGTATGCAGACGCCAAGGAAGACATGGCGGCTGGTGGCTGGCTCAACGCGATCAAGCTGCTTGAACGCGTCGAAGGCCGTGCCGGCGGCACGCTGCTGGCACAACAGGCCCAGCTTGACCTGGCCTACGCCAACTGGAAGGCTGGCGAAAAGGCCGCAGCGCTGTCGACGCTGGACCGCTTCATCAAGCTGAACCCCTCCAGCCCCGGGCTCGACTATGCGCTGTACCTGCGCGGACTGGTGAACTTCAACGACAACATCGGCTTCCTGGCCGCGYTGTCGCAGCAGAAGTTGTCGGAGCGTGACCAGCAGGCCGCGCGCGACGCCTACCAGTCGTTCAAGCAGCTGGTCGAGCAGTTCCCCGACTCCCGCTACACGCCCGACGCCAAGCTGCGCATGGACTTCACGGTCAATGCCCTGGCCGACTATGAAGTGCACGTGGCGCGCTACTACCTGCGTCGCGGTGCCTTCCTTGCGGCGGCCAACCGTGCCCAGCAGGCGATCACCACCTACCCGCAGACGCCAGCGATCGAGGAAGCGCTCTACATCATGAGCCGCTCGTACGACAAGCTGGGCCTGGTCGAGCTGCGCGACGACGCCGACCGCGTGCTGAAGGGCAACTTCCCGCAAAGCCGCTTCCTGGCCGACGGCAAGGCCCGCGAAGACAAGGCTTGGTGGCAGCTCTGGTAAGCCACACTTCGCCACCCTGGTGACGACAAGAAGGCGGCCTCGCGGGGCCGCTTTTCTTTTGGGGCTTGCGAACTAACGCAAAGACCGCAGCCAGGACAGTGCCTGCTCGCCGGTTTCCAACGGCAGCATCGGCGGCAGCGCCCTGAGCAGCCGAGCTCCATAGCGCGCCTGACGCAGCCGGGTGTCGCAGATCACCAGCAGGCCCTGATCGGTCTCGGTGCGGATCAAGCGCCCGGCCCCCTGCTTCAGCGAGATCGCTGCTTCGGCGACAAAGTAGTCGTTGAAAGAGTCGCGGCCCTGCTC
>NZ_JBFUGE010000546.1:0-4044 GCF_056403075.1 Ideonella sp. P3_A4
GCCTGATAGAAGCTGGCCAGTTCCTTCTGCAGGACCTCTTCGCCCGTTGGCGTCTGGGCGTGGAGCCCGTGCGCTGCCGCGATCAACGCAAGAGCCAGGGCTGTCTTTCGAATCATGGGGTACTTGCTCCGAGTTAGAGACGGAAGGTCTTGATGAGCGCAGGCATCAGCGTCAGCGACGCCAGAGCGCTCAGGCACATCATCGAAACGATGAAGGCGCCGACCGTGACGTAGGGGGTGAGCGGCGCCGCCAGCATCACGGCGAATGCGACGGCGAACATCAAGGCATTACGGACGATGCCTTTGCCCGGCCACTGGATGACCCAGCGCAGCGTCTCTTCACGCTGCGCATCGGTCAGAGGACGGCCGCGACTGATCTCTTCGCTGCGCTGGCGGTAACGGGTGACGAAGTGGATGGCGAAGTCCACCGCCATGCCCAGTGACAGGCACGACAACACCGCCACCGGCATGTCGATCGCCTTGCCAATCCAGCCGAGCACACCAAAGATCACCAGCACGGTCAGCAGCAGCGGGACGTAAGCGACCAATGCCCACTTGATCGACCGGAAATCGGCCGCCAACACGCCGAGCACAACGACCAACGCAATGGCGAAGCCAAGGATCATGTCCTTCAGAACCTCTTGGTTCCATACCAGGTTGAAGTGCGCCGGGCCTGCGGCTGTCACCTTGATCGGCATGCGCTGCTCTTGTACGAGGGCCTGCACTCGATCCTCGACGCGTTTCATCGCTTGGGCGTCTCCGCTGCGCAGCTGAAGCAACACGTTGGCCCGCTGATAGTCGTAGTCAACGACGCGGTTCAGATCACTGGGCCTGGCGCCCATCGAGAACGCCATGAGGTACTGGCCTGCCGTGTCTGCGTCGGCTGGCAAGACCTCGGCGGCCGGTTGATCGCCATTGAGCACACGGTTGATGCGCTTCAGGTAGTCTGCAACAGACAAGGTGGTGCCGACCAGCTTCTGTGCCACCAGATCCTGCTGGATCGCCTCGATGGCCTTCAGGACTGCGGGGGCCTTCACGCCGTCGGGCTTGCCGGTGTCGATGACCAGCGAGGCGGGCATGGCGCCACCCATCTCTCGCGCAAACAGCGCGTCGGCCTGCCTGACTTCGCTGCCTTCCTTGAACCAGCGCAGCATGCTGTTGTCGACAACCGACTTCGACAGCCCCCAAAAAGAACCCGCCGCCAACAGCACCGCGATCGCCAGCGTCGGCACAGATCTCTGCACTGACCAGCTGGCCACCCAACCGGTCAGGCGAGACAACGCGTCATCACCGCTTCGCGCAGCGGGTAGCGGCACCAGCATCAAGCAAGCCGGCACGAGGTAAAAGCTCAGCAGGCGAAGCACCACCGTCCCCAGCACGATGATCCCGCCGAAGACCTTGACCGGAACGATGGTCATGAACAGCAGCACTGCAAATCCCAGTGCCGTCGCCAACGCCGTGTAGCGAACGGGGCGCGCCACGGCCACGATGGTTTGCCGAACCACGTCGGCTCGGTTCGAACCAGGGCGGTAGCGTTGGAAGAACTCGTTGAAGATGTGGATGCTGTCCGTGGCGATGGCCATCAGGAACACCGGTGCCATCGAACTCATGATGTGCACCGGGAAGCCCAGGGCGATGCCCGCGCCCATCGCCACCATGATGCTGACCATGGCCGTCAGCATCATCACGCCCGCAAGCCACCAGCTGCGGAACATCCAGAACATCAAGACCATCATCAGGCCGCCAGCGATCGGCGCGAAGATGCCCATCAGCTTGAACATTTCTGCGCCGAACAGGTCCCGGGCCACCGGATCACCGGTGATGTAGATCTGCTCCGCAGGGAAGCTTTGCAGGGCAGCGGTGCGGATCGATGTTGCCAGCTTGGCGCCGTCCGCGCCTTTCTCGAGCGGAACGTAGATGGCCGTCGTTTTCTCGTCGCGCGAGATCAGCCGATCGACGAACAGCGGGCCTTCGAACAGTTGCTTGCGCAGCTCTGCGATGCCGGCTGCGTCTTGCGGCGCTGAGGCCAGCAGCGGGGCGATACGCAGCATCTCGCCCCCCGAAGTGACGTTGTCGACCGTGTACAAGGACGTGACGTCGGTTTTGACGACTCCTGGCAGCGCCAGCACGTCGCTGCTCAGGCGCTGCAACTTCTTCAGACTCTCGGCGGACAGCACGCCGCCGTCGGGGCGAAGTGCCACGACGATCGTGTCTTCGTGAAGACCAAAGCGCTGGTTGACCTGGTCGTTCCAGACCCGAACAGCCGACTCTGGTGGCAGCATGTTCTTGGGGTTGGTATCGATCTTGGCCCACGGCAGCGCTGCGCCGAACAGCATCGCGACGACCAGGCAAACGATGATCGCCAGCCACGGGCGGTCTATGCCGAACGTGGTCAACCCACTTGACTTGTGGACGGGAATCGAATGTCCTGGAATTGCGTTCACTCAGCGCTCCTGTCGTTGTTGTCTCAGTACATCTTGTTCAGCCAGAACTTCTCGAACATCACCTTGCCGAGGTGGTTCCAGGGCCCCGGCATCGCGAGCCGGACATCGGGGTTCGGTTCTGCGTAGAAGTTGCCTGCGCCGCGGCCGGCCATCCAGCCGCCCATCTCGACGAAACACTGGCCGTGCCCGTCGAACTTGTGCGAGCCTTCAAGGCCGTCCAGTTCGTCGGCGATGTTGCGAGCTGCCGCTTCGGCCTGGCCGTGCGCGAACACACCGGCCTTCGGCAGTGCCTTGCCGTTGGCCAGCGGGATACCAACGCAGTCGCCGACCGCATAGACGTCTTGGAACTTGGTACGCATCGTGTGACGGTCGACCGCGACCCAACCGTTTGCCTGCGCCAGCCCAGCGTCGATCAGCAGCTGCGGCACGCTGTGTTTGGGCACGTACGCCAGGTGATCGAACTCGGCGGTCGTGTCGCCAAAGTCCAGGCGACCATCCGATGTCAGCCCTTTGATCGTGTGCTTCGGGAAGTACTGGATGCCCTTGTGGCTGAGCATCTGCACAAACTGCGCCGATACCTTCTCACCGGCCACCGGCATCGGCCCCGGCTCGGGTGTGTAGATCGAGACCTGAGGCTTGCCGCCGCTGCGCTTCAAGCGGGCTTGCCACAGCATCGCCGCCTCATACGGCGCCGCAGGGCATTTGAATGGCATCGAGCACACCAGTACTGCAGCGCGAGCACCGGGCTTGGCGTTCAAGTCACGCAACGCCGTCGCGCCCGCGGCCGTGTACAGGTTGCTGCCGACCGACGCCACGCTTTCCAAGCCGGTCATATGGGTGTGAGCACCCAGCGCGACGAGGATCACGTCGGCGTCCAGTGTGCCCTGGTCGGTCTTGACCGAACGTGCCACTGGATCAATCGCCTGCACCGTGGCCTGATGAAAGCGAATGCCCTTACGGGAAACCCGCCCGAGAGGCACGGTGATATCGGACATCTCGCGCGTGCCTGACAGCACCCACAGGTACGACGGAGAAAACTCGTACTGGGCAGCTTTGTCCACGAGCACGATCTCGGCCTTGCCGTTCGTGCGCTTGGCCAGTTCGTTGGCGGCGGCAATGCCACCGATGCCGCCACCCAGAATCAACACTCGCTTGGTCATGACTGGCCCCTTCAAAGGCTCGAAAACTCGAGCTTCTTTTCGTAGATGACGCTGTCACCGGACCGCTTCTCGATGCGCGGTTCGGTGAAGAAGTTTTCCAGGCCGCCTTGGCTGTGCGGGACCATCTCAATGTCGCGTCCACGGCTGAGCAACACGCGGTCCTCATCGATCGCACCAAAGAAGTACTCGCGCTTCTCGGGGTGTCGCGAGGCCTCTGAGACGTCGGCCGGCACCCAGCCGAGCTCAGGCACGAAAAAGCGTGTCCAGCAGTGGTAGCCGCACTTGAAGTGGGTGATGTCACCGCCCGCCATGCCAGCCGGAAAGGCGGCACCGATCTCGAACTCGCAGGCCACGCCACAGCTGCGCAAGATGGCCAGGAAGAGGGTGTGGAAGTCGGTGCAGTTGCCTTTGCCCATCGAGCAAGCCCACTCGGTGTCGCCG
>NZ_JBFUGE010000547.1:0-4036 GCF_056403075.1 Ideonella sp. P3_A4
GCGCTGCACGGTGGCGACCTTGGTCTCGCGGTGGCGCAGGCGCAGGCGCGCCGCCTGCACCCGGCTGACGGCTTGTTCGGCCACGCCCTGCTGGGCACCGATGGCCTGCTCCAGCCGATCGACGAAACCCTGGTAGCAATGCAGGATCTCGATCTGGGCGCTCTTGGCGAACTGCGCCTGCCAGCGCTTGCGGTATTCGCCGCGGTAGGCGACCAGCGAATCGGCCTGTTCGCGCGCCGCGCGCTCCTGCGCCTCGGCGTTGCGCCAGTCGGTCAGCGCAGCGTCGCGCTTTTCCTTTTCGCGTTCGAGCAGGGTGTGCAGCAGGCTGAGGCGGTCCATGGGGGTGCTCGGTCAGGGTGTTCGGGGGTCAGGCGCCGGGATTCAGCGCCAACAGTTGTTTGCGGCTGCCTTCAAGCGTGGCGCTCTCGTGCATGCCTTGCTGCAACAGCGCGTTCAGCTTCGGGTTCACCTTCACGGCGGCGTCCAGTTCGGGGTCGGCACCGGGCGTGTAGGCACCCAGCTGGATCAGGTCGCGCGCCTTGTTGAAGCGGGCCAGCCACTGGCGGGCGCGACGGGCGCCGTCCAGGTGTTCGCGCGGCGCAACAGCCGTCATCACACGTGAAATTGACTTTTCTACGTCGATGGCCGGGAAATGGCCGCTTTCGGCAAGCTCGCGTGACAGGACGATGTGGCCGTCCAGAATGCCTCGGGCCGCGTCGGCGATCGGGTCTTGCGGGTCGTCGCCTTCGGTCAGCACGGTGTAGAAAGCGGTGATCGAGCCGACGCCGTTCAGGCCGTTGCCCGAACGCTCGACCAGCTGCGGCAGCTTGGCAAAACAGCTCGGCGGGTAGCCCTTGGTGGCCGGCGGTTCACCGATCGCCAGCGCGATCTCACGCTGCGCCATCGCATAGCGGGTGAGCGAGTCCATCAGCAACAGCACATGCTGGCCGCGGTCGCGGAAGTGTTCGGCGATCGCGGTCGCATAGCTGGCGCCCTGCATGCGCACCAGCGGTGGCGCATCGGCCGGCGCGGCCACCACCACGGCGCGGGCCAGGCCATCTTCGCCGAGGATGTCTTCGATGAATTCCTTGACTTCGCGGCCCCGCTCGCCGATCAGCCCGACAACGATCACGTCGGCCTTGGTGAAGCGGGCCATCATGCCCAGCAGCACCGATTTGCCGACGCCCGTGCCGGCGAACAGGCCAATGCGCTGGCCGCGGCCCACCGTCAGCAGCGCGTTGATCGCACGCACCCCCGTGTCCAGGGGCTTGCGCACCGGGTCGCGGTCCATCGCGTTGATCGGACGGCGCACCATCGGCTCGTTATGCACATCGCCGATCGGGCCGGCGCGGTCCATCGGCTTGCCGTGCGCGTCGACGACGCGGCCGAGCAGGCCATCGCCCATCGGCAGGTGCAGGCCACGGTCTTCGCTGCGGCGGAACGGGTGGTTCTCGATGCCGAAGCGCGGCGGGATCTGCGGCACCGGCAGCGGCACCACGCGCGCGCCGCTGGCCAGGCCATGCAGCTCGCCGGTGGGCATCAGATAAGCGCGGTCACCGTTGAAGCCAACCACTTCGGCCGTCACCGGCTGCTCGCCGGGCGAACCAACGGCACAGACGGCGCCGACAGGCGCGCGCACGCCGGCCGCTTCGAGCACCAGGCCGGTCACGCGGACCAATGAGCCCTGCATTTCCAGCGGTTGCGGCAGGCTGGCGTAGTTCTTGATGTCGCCGAGGAAACGGCTCCACTTCTGGTCGCGGGCCGCGGCAGTCATAGAGCCCCCTTGGCCCTGCGGGCAGTCCCCCCGAGGGGGAGCGAGCGCCTTCGGAACGGCCGTGCGGCGCTCATAGAGCCCCCTTTTGTCCTGCGGGCAGTCCCCCCGAGGGGGAGCAAGCGCCTTCGGAACGGCCGTGCGGCGCTCACAGATCAACCTCCGCGTCGCTGACTTCGTCGTTCAACGGCTCGCTGCGGCCGAACACCGCGGCGGCCTGAGCCCAGCGCACTTCGATGCGCGCATCGACCTGGCCCAGGTCCGACTCGACGATGCAACCACCGGGCTGCAGCGTGACATCGCCTTGCAGCAGCACGCCGCGGGCGCGCAGCAGGTCAGCCGCACCGGCTTCGACCAACGGCAAGTCTTGCGGATGCAGCCGCAGACGCAGGTGGCGGGCCGAAAGGATGACGGCACCGATCGCGTCTTGCGCGACCTGCACGATCACGTCCGGCCGCTGGGCGATTTCGCTGCGCACGACCTGGCGCGCCAGCGTCACCGCCGTCTGCACCAATGTGTCGGCCAGCTGCGCGTCCAGCGCTTCGGTCTGGGCGTCGAACGCGGCCAGCATCTGGCCCATCTGGGCACTGATCTGCTGCGCGAACTGGCGCTTGGCGGCTTCGAGCGCTTCGAGGCCGTCGCGGTAACCCTGTTGGTAGCCTTGCGTGCGGGCCTCTTCGATGCGGGCCAGCCACTCGGCCGGCGTCGGCTCGGGCGGTGCGGCGGGCGGTTGCACCGGCTCGGGCCGGTTCTGCTTGGCCTGCGGCTTGGAGCCGCCGGACGCGGAGCCGCCGCCGCCCAGGTCGCCAAAGGCGCCCGGGGTCCAGGCAGCGTAATCGTCCAGTTCTTCGCGCGGAATGAAACGCGAGTAAGCGCTCGCCGGCTTGTCCTTGCCACCGGTCGGTGGCGGCACCTGCCGGATCCCGCTCGGCTTAGAGGAAGTCATCCGCGCCTCCGGAGGCCAGCACGATCTGGCCCTCATCCACCAGGCGGCGGACGATCTTCAGCAGTTCCTTCTGTTCGGCTTCGACTTCGGACACGCGCACGGGGCCACGTGACTCGAGGTCTTCGCGCAGCGTTTCGGCGGCGCGGGTGGACATGTTGCGGAACACCTTCTCGCGCAGCTCCGGCGTCGCGCCCTTGAGCGCGATGACCAGCGATTCGCTCTGCACTTCCTTCAGCACCGACTGGAAGCCCTTGTCGTCGAGCTTGTTCATGTCCTCGAAAGTGAACATGTTGTCCATGATGCGTTGGGCCAGGTCGCCGTCGGCTTCGCGGATGTAGTCCAGGGCCGAGGTCTCGACCGACGTGCCCATCATGTTGATGATCTCGGCTGCCGCCTTGACGCCGCCGAGCGACGCCTTCTTCAACCGGTCGCCGCCGGCCAGCACCTTGTTCAGCACCTCGTTCAGGTCCTTCAGCGCGGCCGGCTGGATGCCGTCGAGCGTGGCGATGCGGATCAATACCTCGTTACGCTGGCGTTCGGTGAACGACTTCAGCACGTCCGAGCTCTGGTCATGGTCCAGGTGGACCAGGATCGCGGCCACGATCTGCGGGTGTTCGTTGCGCAGCAGCTCGGCCACCGAGCCGGCGTCCATCCACTTCAGGCTTTCGATGCCGGAGACATCGGAGCCTTGCAGGATGCGGTCGATCAGCAGGTTGGCCTTGTCTTCGCCCAGCGCCTTCTTCAGCACGGCCTTGACGTATTCGTCGGTGTCGGGCACCAGGATGTGCTGCTCGGCGGCGGTGGTGGTGAAACGGTCGAGCACGGCTTCGACGCGCTCACGCGGGATGACCTTCAGCTTGGCGATCGTCTCGCCCAGCTTCTGCACCTCTTTCGGGCCGAGGTGCTTGAAGACCTGGGCGGCCTCTTCCTCGCCGAGCGACATCAGCAGGATGGCTGCGTTCTCGATGCCTTGATCATCCATGGAGCTCATGTGGAATCCTGGTCAGGCAGCGGCTTCGCCGTTGACCCACTCGCGCATGATGTTGGCCACCGCGGCGGGGTTGTCCTTGGCGAGTTGGCGGGCGCTGTCGAGCTTGCGGTTCTCGCGCGGCGCTTCGAGCGCCGGCAGCATCGCTCCGCCGGGCAGGCCGCTGTCGTCGACCACGGCATCCAACTGATTGCCGCGCTTGTCGTCCTTGTTTTCGATCACCACCGGCGGCCGCAGCGCGGGCCGGATGACGCCGAAGATCAAGCCCAGGCCCATCAGGGCCAGCGCACCGGGCACAGCACCGGCACGCACCAGGTCCAGCACCCAGGGC
>NZ_JBFUGE010000548.1:0-4029 GCF_056403075.1 Ideonella sp. P3_A4
CCTGCATGCCACCGCACTGCATCCCTACCGCTCACGCTGGCGTGTGTTGCCGGTGCTGTTGAGCTGGGGCGCCACACTAGGCTTCGGGATCTACGCGGTGCTGGGCCAACAGCCGCACCACTGGTGGACGGCCCAGTCGCTGCTGATCGGCGACGGCGTGCTGTGCATTGTCTTCTTGGCCTGGCCGGTTGGGCCGCAGCCGCACCCGTTTGCGGTGGTGATGCGGCGCTTCGCCTCAGTCACGGTCGGCGCGCTGGTGCTGCTGACGCTGGCGGTCGCGTTGGTGCCGCACATGCCGCCGGACGTGCAGCCGCTGGCCGCCGTCGGCCCGGTCATCTGGAGCGTGTTCTTCGCGTCGGTGATCCTGATGGTGCCGTTCATCTCGCGCTCGCAGAACGTGATGCGCGAGTTCGCGATGCTGGCTGGCGTCAGCACCGTCGCCACCTCGGTCGACCTGTTGTTCGTCGCGGTGTTCTCGTTCAGCCAGTTCGCCTCGTTGACGCTGTCGCTGTTCCTAGCGCTCGGCGCATACGCCGCCGTGCGCCAGTGGCTGGTCAACCAGATGATGGGCGCGCGCACGCTGACCACCGAGCGCATGTTCGACCACCTCTACCGTATCGCACGCGAGGTCGAAGCCAAGCCCGAGCGCGCCGCTGACCGCATGGCCGACCTGCTGCGCCACGTGTTCGAGCCGTTGGAGACCACCCATACCGGCGGCCAGAGTCGGCAGAGCCGTGTCGTCGCCAACGGCGCGGTGCTGCTGGTGCCGGCACCCAACCTGACGCAGGGCCCGATGCTGGACGGCCAGATCGCACTGCGCTTCGCCGAACGCGGCAAGCGGCTGTTCACGCCCGAAGACGCGCGCCTGGCCGACCGCATCGTCGAGCAGTTGATGCGCGCCTTGGCGCACGACCGTGCGGTCGAGCGAGGCCGCAGTGAAGAGCGGGTGCGCATCGCGCAAGACCTGCACGACGACATCGGCGCGCGCCTGCTGACACTGATGTACAAGGCGCAGAACAAGGAGATGGAGGACTACGTCCGCCACACCTTGCAAGACCTGAAGACGCTGACGCGCGGGCTCGCCGCGTCGACCCATTCGCTCGCGCTGGCGGCAGCCGAATGGAAGACCGACATCACGGCGCGCCTGGAAGCCATCCGCTGCGAGCTGGAGTGGAGTGCCAGCTTCGATGAAGACCTGACGCTGTCGATCATCCAGTGGTCGTCCCTGACGCGCATCATGCGCGAGCTGATCAGCAACATCATTGCCCACTCGAAGGCGACCCAGGTGCTGATCGAGATGCAGCTGCATGAAGGCCTGTTCACCGTGACGATCAGCGACGACGGCGTCGGCCGCACGCCGGCCAAGTGGTCTCACGGCCTGGGCCTGGGCGGCATCCGCAAGCGGGTCAAGCTGATGGGCGGCTCGGTCTCGTGGCGAGAGCGCGAGCCGAAAGGCATCGTCTGCCTGGTCAGCGTGCCGAACCTGGACGGGGTTGCCGCCGGCGCAGCCAAGGGCTGACGCGGTAGCGCTCACCGCGGTAGAAGCTGTCCAGCTGGTCGATCAGCTCGACCACCGCGGCGCCATCCCAACGCGCCAGCCACTCGAACGGCCCGGCCGGGTAGTTGACCCCCAGCTTCATCGCCAGGTCGGCGCCTTCGGCGTTGCAGACGCCCTGCTGCACGGCGTCGGCCGCTTCGTTGATCAGCATCGCCACGGTGCGCGCCACGGCCAGGCCGGGTGCGTCATCGATCTGCTGCGGTTGCACACCGGCGCAAGCCAGCAGCGCAGCCGCCTGGTCCAACCAGGCCGTGTGGGCAGAGGCCGCGCCGGCATAGGCCAACGAGGCACCGGCCGACAGCTCGGCGATCGGCAGGTCGAACACCACCGTCTCAGCGCAGGCTTCGTCGGCAGCACGCTGGGTGGCACTGCGGCCATCGGTCAGCGCGAGGCGGCGGCCTTCGGATTCGAGGCCGATCCATTCCGACCCCATCACCTGCTCGACCGCCACGCCGGCGGCTGACAAAGCGTCGCGCCAGCGCTGGCCGAATGCGGTCATCGCCGAACCGCCCTGCCCGGCCCCATGCCAGCGCACCGCTGAGGGCAAGGCGCCTTGGCGCGCAGCAGGCAAGGCCGGCGCGGCCACGCCTTCGCCATAGGCAAAGAAGCCGCGGCCCGACTTGCGGCCCAGCAGGCCGCCATCGACCATCTCGCGCTGTACCAGCGAAGGCTGGAAGCGCTTGTCGTAGAAGTTCGCCTGGTAGACCGACTCGGTGACCGAGAAGTTGGTGTCGTGGCCAATGAGGTCCATCAGCTCGCACGGGCCCATGCGAAAGCCGGCGCCACGCAGGCACGCGTCCAGCACTGCCGGCTCGGCCGCACGTTCCAGCAGCAGCGCCAACGTCTCGGCGTAGTAAGGCCGCGCGATGCGGTTGACAATGAAACCCGGCGTCGAGCGCGCATGCACCGCCGTCTTGCCCCAGCTCGTCGCGAGCTTGAAGACCTGTTCGGCGACCGCCGCGTCGGTCTGCAAGCCCGACACCACCTCGACCAGCTTCATCAGCGGCACCGGGTTGAAGAAGTGCATGCCGACCACGCGACCCGGCGCCTGCAGGCCGTTGGCCAGCGCGGTGATCGAAATCGATGAGGTATTCGATGCCAACACAGCGTCACGCGACACGCAGGCTTCGAGCTGGCGCAGCAGCGTGCGCTTGGCTTCCAGGTTTTCGACGATGGCTTCGACGACCAGGCCAGCGTCGGCCGCGTCTTCGAGCTTTGCCACCGGCGAGATGCGCGCCAGCGTCGCATCGGCCGCGTCGCCGGTCAGCTTTCCCTTGGCGACCAGGCCTTGAAGCGTCTGGCCCAGTTTGTCTCGTGCCCCTGCGGCGGCGCCCTCTCGGGCGTCGAACAACATGACGCGGTGCCCGGCTTGTGCGGCCACTTGCGCGATGCCCGCGCCCATGATGCCCGCGCCGACCACCAGGACGGACGGAAGCTGCGATTGGTTCATGATTGAAGTTCTCCTGGGCGAAGCATACCGTTGGCAGGGTATGCACTATATTGCCTGAATCATGTGTCAGGCTGTAGTCTTGACACCAGTCAAGCACAATGATGCATCTCCGAGCGCCCGGTGCTTGCCCTAGCGGCGCCTTTGGGCGGCTGCGAATACCCTCGGTCGACAACCCCAACGGAGAACTCTCATGACCCTGCGTCGCACGCTTCTCGCCACCGCCAGCCTGGCTGCCTGTGCCCTCGTCGCCGGGCCTGCCGTCGCCCAGACCGCGCCGAAGCTGAAAGTGGGCCTGATGCTGCCCTACACCGGCACCTACGCCGCACTGGGCAACGCGATCGAGAACGGATTCAAGCTCTACGTGAGCGAGCAAGGCGGCAAGCTGGGCGGCCGCGAGATCGAGTTCTTCAAGGTCGACGACGAGAGCGACCCCGCCAAGGCGACCGACAACGTCAACAAGCTGGTCAAGCGTGACCAAGTCGACGTGCTGGTCGGCACCGTTCATTCCGGCGTGGCGTTGGCCATGGCCAAGGTGGCGAAGGAAAGCAACACGCTGCTGATCGTCCCCAATGCCGGCGCCGACGCAGTGACCGGCCCGCTGTGCGCAAAGAACATCTTCCGCACCTCGTTCTCGAACTGGCAGCCCGGCTATGCCACCGGCATCATCGCCGCGCAAAAGGGCTACAAGACCGCCATGACCATCACCTGGGGCTATGCCGCAGGGAACGAGACGGTCAAGGGCTTCAACGAGGCCTTCGAGAAAGGCGGCGGCAAGGTCACCAAGGACCTGACGCTTCCGTTCCCCAACGTTGAATTCCAGGCCCTGCTGACCGAGATCGCGGCCCAGAAGCCAGACGTCGTCTTCGCCTTCTTCGCTGGCGGCGGTGCGGTCAAGTTCGTCAAGGACTACGACGCGGCGGGCCTGCGCAAGACCATTCCCCTGGTGGGTTCCGGCTTCCTCACCGACGGTGTGCTCGAAGCGCAGGGTCAGGCGGCGCAGGGCATCGTCACGTCGCTGCAC
>NZ_JBFUGE010000549.1:0-4020 GCF_056403075.1 Ideonella sp. P3_A4
GGACGGACGCCATGGCCTCACTCTTTTCGAAGGCCGGCCTCGGCACGGTCTTCCAGTTGGCCAGCTTGTGCGCCCTGGGCGTGCTGGCGGCCATCAGCACCGACCAGGCGCTTCGGGTGCGGCGTGCATTGCGCGACGCGGACGCCGCGCCGCCGCGCCGGCCCTATCAATACCGCGCCGTGCGAGCCCAGCGCCGCGTGCTGATCCTCGGTGACAGCACCGGCGTCGGCATCGGTGCCGAGTGCCCCACGCAGTCCATTGCCGGCCTGCTGGCCGCCGAGTGCCGAGGCGCCGAGGTGGTCAACCTCAGCGTGTCAGGCGCGACGTTGGGTGATGTGCCGGGCCAGTTGCGTCGCCTGAACCATCACCCCGGGGCGCGTTTCGACTTGGTGCTGCTGCACGTGGGCGGCAACGACATCCTGCGCAGCCCCAACCTCGCCGTGATGCAGCAGGCCGCCGAAGCGCTGTTGCCGCGATTGCACGCAACCGGCGAGCGCGTCGTCTGGATCGGGCCTGGCGATGTCGGGCTGGCCCCGCTGTTTCGACCACCGTTCAGTTGGTGGTTGTCCCGCCGTTCGCGCTTGGCCTGCGAGTTGTTCCATCGCCTCGCGCAGAAGCATGGCGCGGAGTACATCGGCTTTCATGGCGGCGAGCATCGCGATCTGCTGGTGCGCCAGCGTGAGCGCTTCTTCGCCGTCGACGGCTTCCACCCCAACAGCCATGGCTACCGCTACTGCTATGGCTGGCTGATGCGCTCGGTGGTGATGAAGCAGGTGCTGGCACAACGCCCGGTCCTCGCAGCCAGCCATTCGCTGCCGCCAGCGCAGATCGCGCACGCCGTGCAGGCCCACACAGCCCACCATTCCGCCACCGCGCAGATCTGAATCGACCTCGGCCCTTGCGCGGCCTCATCTCTGAAACGAGGAGCTGTTGACGACCGTGTTGCCGATGCTATGATGCCTACCAAGTAGTCGGTAGTTCTGTCATTCACATGAAGCATTTCTCCGAAATCTCGGCCACTGCCGAGAAGGTGGTCGACGCCGCTGAAGGCCTGGTGCAGGAGCGTGGCTACACCGGCTTTTCGTACGACGACGTGGCGCAGCTGGTCGGCATCAAGAAGCCGAGCATCCACCACCACTTCCCGACCAAGGCCGAGCTGGTGGCGGTGGTAACGCAGCGCTACACCCACCGTTTCCGCGAGCAGCTACTCGGCATCGAAGGCCGGCTGCCCAAGGCGCCCGAGCGCCTGGCCGCCTACGCCGCGCTGTTCGAGCGCACCTTCGCCCACAACCGTCGCCTGTGCCTGTGCGGCATGCTGGGCGCCGAGGCCGACTCATTGCCCGAAGCCCTGGCCAGCGAGGTGCGGCACTTCTTCGAGGCCAACATCGACTGGCTGGCCTCGACCTTTCTCGCCGGCCAGCGGGCCGGGCTGATCCGCCCGTCGCCGGATGCCCGCGCGCTGGCCGAGGCCTACCTGTGCACCTTGGAAGGGGCGATGGTGGTCGGCCGCGGCTTGCGTTCCCCCCGAAGCCCGGCCGACGTGGCCGAGGCGTTCTTGTCGACCCTGCGGGCCTGAGCCCGCCTCTTCTTGCTGGGTTTGAGCCCACCCCTTTTTTTACCGCAACAGTCTACCAATTGGTTGGTAGATAACTTTCAGGAGAATCTCATGGACAAAGTCTTCTCGGGCCACAAGCTGCTCGTCGTCGGCGGCAGCAGCGGCATGGGCCTGGCCACCGCGCGCCAGGTGCTGGAGCGTGGCGGCAGCGCCGTGATCGTCGGGCGGCAGCCTGCCAAGACGGCCGAGGCGCTGCGCCAGTTGCAGCCCCTGGGCCCGGTCGCCGCGCTGAATGCCGACATCAGCCGTAGCGAAGGCGTGCAACAGCTGCTGCACCACCTGAGCGAAGAACACCGCGACATCAGCCTGCTGGTCAACGCGGCGGGCGTGTTCTTCCCCAAGTCGTTCCTCGAGCACACCGAGAAAGACTTCGACCAGTACCACGCCCTCAACCGCGCCACCTTCTTCATCACCCAGCAGGTGACGGCGCAGATGGTGGCTGCCGGGCGGCCGGGCGCGATCGTCAACATCGGGTCGATGTGGGCCCAGCAGGCGATCAAGGCCACCCCGTCGTCGGCGTATTCGATGGCCAAGGCCGGGCTGCACGCGCTGACCCAGCACCTGGCGATGGAGCTGGCCGAGCACCGCATCCGCGTCAACGCGGTCTCGCCGGCCGTGGTCGAAACGCCGGTGTATGAAGGCTTCATTCCGAAGGCCGACGTGCACGCCGCGTTGCAGGGCTTCAACGGCTTCCACCCGATCGGCCGCATCGGCACGGCGGACGACGTCGCCAACGTCGTCGCCTTCCTGCTGTCGGACCAGGCCGCCTGGGTCACCGGCGCGGTGTGGGACGTGGACGGCGGGGTGATGGCGGGGCGCAATCTCTGACAAGTCGTTACGTCTGACCGACCATCCCCCTAGAAAAGGGCGGCGAAACACCGGGGCCTCCCCCAATCGAGGGAGATACGCCCCGGCCCCGCGTCCGCAGAATCCGGGCCTCCCGAGCTGTATTGACCCTGGCCCCCCATGCGCACGCTGTTTCTCGACAAGACCCGCCCCACCTCCCGCAAATGGGTGTGGGTGGTCGCCGGTTTGGCGCTGGTGGAAGCCACGGCCTTGGCCGCCTATGTGATGCGGCCCACCCCCAAGGGCATCGAAGTCGACCTGGCCACGCCACGCGAACAATGCATCACGCGCGGCTCGGCCATCTTCGAAGCGCGCGGCGAGTGGCCCACCACCGCCGACGGCCGCGACGCGCAGACCCTGGTCAGCGCGCGCTGCACGCTGGACCCCGAATCGTTCCACTGATTCGGCTTCGGCCCCTTCGCTGAACGCAGCGTCGCGGCGCGCCTGGATTGGCGCGTCACCACCGCCGACGCTTTCTTCGCGCACGTCGCTTGGCGCCGCGTTACATCAGTCGGGCGCCGATCGACGTCTCGCCTGTCTCCGCGCCAAGCATCGAGCCCAGGCTCGGCTTCGACGAAGCTGCGTCGAACCTAACCTTGAAACAGGTGGCACCCGCAGTATCTTTGCAGTTGTTGAAACTGCCGCCGCTGCGACACGCGGCCAGAATATCTGACGCCTCCCGAAACTCTGACGACAACAAATATCTTTGCCACTGTTTTCCAGTGGCGAAAGTCATGTGTTGTGTGCCGAACCGTATCCCGAATCGGCACCCCCAATATCGCATCCGAAACGCGGCGATGCTGGATTGACAGGGCCAAACACGGTCGGTAAAACGCCCGCCAGCTCTGCTCTTTTCTCTCGCAGTTCCGGGGAGAACGCGACGAGCGCGGCCACGCGCGGGGCAACCCTCGACAGGGCATCGACATGCGAATCTTCAGCCACCGCCATCGGTGCGAACCGGTGTGCTTCGGCTTGCAGACGCGTCACGCGATGACCTGAAGGGTGCCCCCATTCCATCACCTCATTTCTGAAGCACTGGTCCGATATGCGATCCGATGAAACACTAGGCTACCGCTCCTTTGACTACGTCTATTTCCAGGTTCTGAGGACGTCGCGCGAGCTGGGTCTCGACAAACTGTTCGAGAACAATCCGAAGGTCGAACTGACGGCGGACGACATCCGCCTGGGCCTCGGCATTCCCACGCACTCGGTCCGGCTGCTGCTGCTGGCGGCTTGCGCATTCGGGCTGCTCAGTCGCGACGAGGCCAGCGGTCGCTACCGGCTCGACGGCTTCCTGGCCGCAGCGCCCTCACTGCCGGTCGACTTCGACTGGATCCGCCAGGTCTACCTGCCGTCCTGGGCCCACCTGACCCGCTCGCTGCGCGAAGGCAGCAATGCGGGCCTCGATGTGCTGCCCGGTGCCGGCGGCACCTTGTATGAACGCCTGGCCTCGCATCCCCGCCTCGAAGCCGACTTCGCCCACGCTCGCGGCGAGACAGTGCGCAACCGGCGCATGCCGCTGCTGGTGGCCGCGCTTGAAACCCTGCCCGCCTTCAAGC
>NZ_JBFUGE010000550.1:0-4007 GCF_056403075.1 Ideonella sp. P3_A4
CCTTCAAGCACGTGCTGGACGTAGGCGGTGGCGACGGCACTACCGCGCGCGGCATCGCCTCGCACTTCGGAGCCGCTCGCGTGACCGTGCTCGATCTGCCGACCGTGGCCGAGGTCGGCCGCCAGCAATCCTCCGGCGATCCGCAGGAGCGTGTCGCCTTCGCCGGTGGCGATGCGTTTGCAGGCGCCTGGCCGACGGGCGCCGACTGCGTGCTCTTCTCGGCCTTCCTCGAGATCTTCTCTGAAGACCTCATCCGCAAGGCGCTGGCACAGGCCCACGCCTACCTGCCGGCGGGCGGCCACGTGCTGGTCAACCAGACAGTGTGCAACGACAGCGAGACGGGCCCCGTGTGGCCGGCAGTGCTGTCGCTGTACTTCGCCAACCTCGCTTCGGGCAGCGGCATGACCTACCCGGAAGCCGACTTCGAGCGCTGGTGCCGCGAGGCCGGCTTCGCCAGCTTCCGCGTCGTCAAGGTCGATGGCTCGGATGCCTGCGTGATGATCGCGCGCAAGGGCGACTGAGTCGCCGGCCGCCTCACGCAGCGCGCATGCGGCGCTGCGTGATGGCGGCCGCGCGGCTTTCGAACCTCACATCGAGAAGCGCCCGATGGATTCGTGCCTGCACTACGAATGTGTCCTGACCGAACACGCGCTGCTGCGCGCGTCGGAGGAGGTCGACCCCGCCGATGTCGAAAGGCTCGCGGTGCACATTGCGCAGGCCGGGCACTGGACGACACCGATCCCGATCGAACGCAGCACCGGGATCATCATGGACGGCAACCACCGTTGGCACGCAGCGCGCCTGCTGCGGCTGACCCTGCTGCCGTGCATCCCGCTCGACTATGGCGACCCGCGGGTGCGCATCCTGCGGTGGGACGATGGCTCGGAGTTTCCGGTCACCGACATCCATGCAACGCTGTCGAGCGGGCGCGTGCTGCCCTACAAGTCCACGCGCCACCTCTTTGCGCCGCCGCTGCCCGAGCTGCGTTATGCGCTCGCCAACCTGCGGCGCGTGCCGGCCACCGCCTCCTCCACAGAAGGCTGACCGGCACCGCGGCAAAGCTCAATCGAACTTGACCACCTTCGCCACCTGCAGCGTGTCGCTGCTGCCGAAGGCCTGAGCCACCAGGCCTGCAGGCCGCGGGCCCAAAGCCGGCGGCAAACCGAAGCTGAAGTCGCGCACACGCACCGCGAACGGCGCGCCCGCCTTCACGCGCAGCGTGATCCGCACCGGCTCATCGCCCATCGCGTAGGCGTTCACGCGCCACTTCGACGTCTCGCTGCGGGTGTAGGGCTCACCTTGCACCTCGGCCTGCTGCACCGCGACGCCATCGACGCTGATCTGTATGCGCGGAGCCTGCCGGCCGGAGCGTACGTTCAGCTCGATCACACGTTGTGCGCCTTCGACGCGGTCGCTGCGCACATCGACAGCAGGAGCCTTGTCGAACAGCGGCGGCACCGGCTTCGCCCACACCGGCTCGGCGCTAGGCCCGAAGACCGACTTCAGCGCCACACGCTTCGTGCCAGCGCCAAACAGGTCGCGCGTCCAGGCATCCAGCTCGTCGTTCTCCGACACCAGCCAGGCCTCGTTCGAGTCGGCCGACTGCGCGTAGAGCAGGTTTTCGGGCCTCGGGTGCTGCGCATCAAACCCCGAAGTCCAGGCACCGCCCACCAGCAGCGCAACGGCTGCGACCCACCCGGCATGAACCAGCCAGCGTGACGAGCCCAGCCCCAGCAGCAACGGGCTGGTGATGCCGTACAACAGCGTGGCCGCGACGATCGTCACCACCAGCAGCGCCGGCGTCAGCGCCACGTACAGAAGATGGATCAGCGGCACGAACAGCAGTAGCGCCGGGATCGCGGCCACCAGCGCCAGCAGCGTGGTCACCCGCTCCGACTGTGCAATCTGCGGCACCAACTGCGTAGCCAGCAGCGCTGCCACGGCAGCCAACAACGGCCAGGTGAACAGGAAGGACGCGCCCGGCGCCAGCACCAGCGTCACGACCATCAGGACCACCGGCACCACCAGCGCGGCCAGCGTCAGCTCCATGAACTCGAAGCGACGCCGCAGCACCCGCAACAGCATGACAAAAGCGGTGGCGCTCAACACGCCGAACGCCGCGAGGTACCAGCCACCGTTGTAGGTGCTGCCGTGTGCCGACAGCTGGTAGCCCGGGTGAACGAACAGCAAGCCAAACCAAGCCAGTTGACACAAGCCAGCCAGCACTGCGCTGGCCAGCAGCACGATCAGCGTCGCGATCGCCAGGCGTGTGGCGCGAGCCTTAGCCCGCCGCAGCGCGAGCGCTATCGTCGCCACGAAGAGCGCGAGCACCACCACTGCAGCCACCACCGCCAAACTGGTGCCGTACTGCACCAGCCCGAGACCCGGGACGTCGAAGTAGACGACATCGTCAGCGGTCAGCTTGTCGAGCGACAGCGTGCCGAAATGGCGCGTCAACGCGACGAGGATGTCGCCCTGTTGCTGGAAGGTGGATGGGTCCAGCGCCTCGGCCGTGTCGAGCGCCGTGTGGTAGCTGTTGTAGTTCTCGCCGGCTGCGAAGTTCAGGCCCGGGCCCAAGGGCTTCAGCACGGTGAAGTCGGTGTCGTTGGGCAACGCGCGATACACCTCGTACAAGAGCGAACTGCCCGGGCCTTCAGGCAGCACCGATTGCCACTCGCGGATCAACCGGCCATTGCCTTCGCTGGTCTGGAACATCCACACCGGCCCCGAATTGCCGCGGTATTCGAAGTTGAAGATCACGCCGACGTTCTTCGCCAAGGGGTGCTGGCGAGCGAACAGCGTCGCGCCGAGCAGGCCCGCCTCCTCGCCGTCGCTGAACAGCACCACCACATCGTTGCGCAGCGCTGGCCCCGCTTTCAGCAGGCGCAGCGTTTCGAGGATCGCCGCGACCGAGGCCCCGTCGTCGGCCGCGCCAGGCCCGGCGGGCACCGAGTCGTAGTGAGCTGCCAACAGCACGGCCTTGCCCGGCGTGGTACCGGGCAGGCGCGCGACGATGTTCTGGACCTGGCCGACCGCGCGGTGATCGGTCACGACGGCAGAACCCGACTGGACCTGCGGCTCGAGCCCCAGCGCCTGCAGGCGATCGAGCAGGTAGTCGCGCACCACCGCATGCTGCTCGCTACCCAGTGGATGCGGCGCGGCCGCGATGCGGGTCAGGTCCTGCATCGCACGTGGTAGGTCAAAGTCATGGGCCTGCGCGGCATCCGGCGCGGGCGCGGCTGCATGCCGCAAGCCCGCCATCGTCACCAGCATCAGCCCGAGCAACACGCCCAGGTGCAACCACAAGCTCGAGCCGGTGATCCGTGCCATCGAGGAGGATCGAGTGTTCATGAATTCCCCTTGCTGTTCTGAGTCAGACCTGCGGCCGCTGAAGCCGCGTGTTCATTCGCCGCGCCAGCAAGGCGCGCGCTTCTGTGCGAACGCCCGCGGGCCTTCCTGGCAGTCGGTGCTGTGGCGTCGCACCGTCTCCCACTCGAACTCGGTGTTGAAGGCCTGCTCGACGCTCAGGTGAGCACCGCGGGTGGTGACCTCTTTGATGGCGCGCAGTGACAGCGGTGCGCAGCGCAACAGGTCGTCCACCCAGCCGGTGACGCACTCGTCGAGACGATCCGCTGGCACGACCTCGTTGACAAGCCCCAGTTCGTAGGCCCGCGCCGCCGGCATGCGGCGACCGGTCATCAGGTAGCCCATTGCGATCTTGGGGGGGATCTGGCGCGGCAGCCGAAACAGCCCGCCGGCACCGGGGATCAGCCCCAGCGTGGCTTCGGGCAGCCCGAAGCTCGAATCGTCCGACGCGATGATCAGGTCGCAAGCCAGCGCCAGCTCGAAGCCGCCGCCGATCGCATAACCCGCGACCTTGGCGATGACGGGCTTGCTGAGCGAGAAGCGCTCCGTCAAGCGCGGCCACCCCGGCAAGCCACGGCTGCCGAACGAAGAAGGCGGTGCGCCACCCTCGTTGCGCGCGGCGAGTTCCTTCAGGTCCTGGC
>NZ_JBFUGE010000551.1:0-3999 GCF_056403075.1 Ideonella sp. P3_A4
ATCTTGAAGCCGATTGCCGAGGGCCAAGCCGCGAGCCGGGTGCAACAGTGGACGATCACGTTGCCGAATTGGATCAGTTTGACCGGAACTCGCCGCACGCGACACAAGGTAGTGTCATTGAGGCGCATTCTTCAGTTCCGGTCGACGCACGCAAGACTGCTCTGCGAATGCATCGAGCGGTGCCATCAATAGGCATCAAGGATTGCCATGGCTGAATTCGCCGCGCAGTGAGAAACTTTCATCGAAATGGCGACGTGAATCGAGGCATTGATCGGTCATGAACAGCGAAGAACCGTGGTGCCGGCGGACGGCTGAGCGACATGATTCGACTACGCCGTCGAGAACCTCGTTACAAGAGGACTGGCCGTTCGGGCGATGTTTGCCTACGGTCAATGCTTGATCGCAATGTCGTACGGCAAGCGGCCAGGCGGGACCTGGAGAAACTGCGCCAACAGGCTCTGAGCCGAATTGGTGCAGAGAACTCAACGCGATAGCAGCATGGAACGCAACCCAAAGTTCATGTCGCTGGAAGAGTTCGATCCGGAGGCTGCCAAGCACTTCCCGGCGGGCATCCGTACGTGGGTGAGTCGCCGAACTCTTGCCGAGGTCGCGGCCGAGCGATACCGAATGATTCAGATCGAGATGGGCGTACCTTCAAGCGACCTTCATCTTGGTCCCCTGACAGCGGCTCAGGGTGAGTTCCTCTTCGCTTGGGCAGGTCGGATTCGATTTCACGACCCGCCTGACTAGGCGCGGGCAACTCGACCTGTGTGACGCTCCAGTAGGTGCTCGGTTGTCGATGAATCGCGGCCCGAGCACGAGGCATGTGGGCCAGATCGGCCCCTACAGATGCTTGAAGGCGAGTCCGCCAGGTCGGGCTTCGTTCAACCTCGCGCGGCAGAACAGATGACGACCCGACGCGGTCGTGGCTGCGCCTTCATTTCGAGGAGATAAGCCATGTAGACGCAAAAAACGCCAGCCCACCTTTCGGCGAGACCGGCGTGTCTTGCAGCTTGAAGCTAGGTCTGAACAGCCACAGTTTCTTGCAGCAATCCACCCCTGTCAAGCCTCGTGCGCCCTGAAATTTTTAGGGCGCTGGGTGACCTTTGCCTGGAGAAACTATGGAGCTAGAAGAATCCCCGCCAGCCAGGCGGGTTGTGACGCGCTCGCCCGCACGAACCGTAAGGATCCTCAACTTTCCCAGGGTCCTGGACAGGCCCGTCGAATGCGAGTCGTCACTCGAGCGCGACTTCGTCTATCGAGCCATCCTGTGTCCATCGCTCGGACGATTAAGGCATCAGCCTTTCACGCTCACGCTGAGCACAGGACGTCGCTACACGCCTGACTTCCTCTGCGAGAGCGCAGCGGGTAGCCGTACGGTCGTAGAGGTCAAGCTCTCGACCAAGCTCGAGCAGAACCGAACGCTGTTCGACGCCGCGACCGCCCAGCTCGCAACAAGAAACGTTCGCTTCCTCGTCCTCAGCGAGCGAGCCATTTGCGATAGGGATGCTCACGAAAGAGCCGCGCTGATCCTGCGCTATCGCAAGAACGCGATCGACGGCGACCTCCGGTCGCGCATGGTCGCGGCGGTGCGCGACCACCGCGGCCGCATGACCGTCAGCGCGCTGCGGCGGTCGACGAAAGCCACAGAGACCGACGTCCTGCACCTACTCGCCGCGCGAGTCTTAGTCCCCGAGCGGTCGTTGCGCTTCGACGCTACCGCAATCGTCAGTCTTCCCCATATGGAGTCACAACATGAAGTTCGTATTGAGAGCTGGTTTGGTCGTACGTCATGGAACTCGGACCCTGGAGCTGGTGCGGCTGCTGGAGGACGAGAGGGTGGTCCTGGAGGACACGGTTGCGAGGACGCCGAGGACTCTGGCCAAGGCTGAACTCCTGAGGCGCATATGGGGCGGCGTCTACGCGGTCGTCATGTCCGGTACAGGCGCCACCATCCAGCAGCAGGAGTCGAACGGCCGCGCCTCCGAACTGCGCCCAATTGATCTCAGTTCGATACCTGACTCCTGGACTAAGGAGGTCGAATTTCGAATGACGTTCATCCAAGCCGTTAGAGCGGGGCATGTCTCGCGGGGTGACCGACGGCGGGTTGGGAAGATCGTCGGCGATGCCGCAATGCGACTCGGATTGAAAAAGGCGCCGTCGGCCTCAGCAGTCATGGAGTGGCTTCGCCGACTGGATACGTCGGAGGGCAACCCGTTGGCCTTGGTCTCACTGCGGAAAACGCGGCAGGCTCCGAGACGAAAGTCTCCGCTGGTTGACGAGGTCATTGCAAAGACGCTGCGCGACCAGTACTTCACCAAAGCCCGACATTCGCTGCGTCATGCGCATGACGTCGTTCGGCGTGAGCTTGAGATCCACGTGCACAACGGCGCATTGACGAGGGAGCAGGCCACCGTCGGTTACACCACCGTCTTCCGCAGGGCGCAGGAGGTTGACCTGTACCAACGCATCGCCAAGCGGGAAGGCGATGCCAGAGCTCGGATGGTGTGCCGTACTGCCATCGTTGGCGGAGCGGCCGAATACCCGCTCCAACGAGCAGAGGTCGACCACACCGCCCTTGACTGGGTGGTGATTTGCGACAGGACCGGCCTTCCACTTGGACGCCCCGTTCTCACGATCGTCATGGACGCGTTCTCGGGGTACCTGTTAGGCCTCTATCTGTCCTTCTATGGTCCAGGAGTGACCAGCGTCTGCGGCGTCTTGAGAAGTGCCGTGAAGGTCAAGGACGACGAGATCGCACACCTCAAGCTGACGCGTCGTTGGCTTGCGTACGGCTTGGCGGACGAATGGGTGCTGGACAACGGGCTTGAGTTTCACTCGAAGGCGTTCAAGAACATGTCGTGGCTGTTGGGCATCGACATGACCTATTGCAAGGTAAGGACGCCTTGGCTGAAGCCACACGTCGAACGCTTCTTCGCCGACCTGGGAGGACTGACGCTCGCGCGCGGCAGGGTCGAGAAACGAAAGCCGAACATGGTCGTCACCGACCCCTACGCCGATGCGTGCATAGGTTTCAGTGATCTCGTGGAAGGGTTGATCAAATTCGCGGTGGAAGTTCACCCGTTCCAGATCAACGCCCGCAAGTTGGCTCGACCCTACGACTTGTTCGAAGAAGGGCTCTCAAGGTGCCCGCCAGCTGTTTTTCCCGGCAGCATGGAGGAGCTCAAACTCATCTCCGGGCTCAGCAAGACTCTGACCCTGGGACAAGGCGGCATCGAGCTCATGGGGCTGCCCTACGGAGGGGCAGAACTTGCGGAGATGCGCAAGCGCCACGGCAGGGTGAAGGTGTGCTGCAAATGGGATCCGGATGACATCGCAACGATGTTCGTTCAGGACCCGAAAGACAAGATGCACTGGGCACAGGCGCATTGCCTGTGGAGCAGCTACGCGGCCGAGCTGTCCTGGCAACAGCATCTCACCATCCGGGACTGGAAACGAAAAAATCTGACCCTGTCCGGGAGCGAGGACGCTCTTTGGCGCGCCCGACTATCGCTGCATGACCACTGGCAGAGCGCCGTCAAACGCAGGCGTCCAGACGCGCTGCTTGCCGCGAGGTACGCGGGCTTCACCTCGGCGAAGGTGCTCGCAGGAGCGGATCCGGTACCGAAGATCGCACCGGAGACTCCAGTTTCAGCGAAGACGATTGTCGAGCAGGAGGCCGTCCCTGACTTCGAGACCTTCGATCTGGAGGCCTCATGAGCGACGAGTTGAACAACTATTGCATCGAAGATGGCGACGCAGAGGATCGAAGGACCGTTGTCAGGCGGATGTTCATGTACTCATCACACGCCATTCGAGTGGCGGGCTTGGTGCAGAACGTCTTTGTCAACCATGGCGTGTTCAATGAGGCGCTGGAAGCTTTCGACCGGGCGTTTCAGCTCGGGCGGGAGTTCGCCGGCGCCTATGGGGTGACGTTAGTAGGTCCCACGGGGGTCGGCAAGACGGCTGTTGTCCGCTACTTCAGGTCGGCCCTGCCGC
>NZ_JBFUGE010000552.1:0-3985 GCF_056403075.1 Ideonella sp. P3_A4
ATTCCATCCTGCTTGAGGCAAGAAGTCGCCGCGGGACATGCGCACGGCGTCGCCGTTGACCACCGTCCAGACGCCTTCGCCTTCGACCACGAAGCGGAACGCGTGTTGGGTGTGGCGATGCYCCGGTGCATCTTCGCCTGGCATGAGGTATTGGATCGCAGCCCACAAGGTTGGCGTGGCAAAGGGTTTGCCGCCAAGGGATGGATTGGCCAGCGCAATCGCGCGCCGCTCGCCGCCACGACCGACCGGCACGATGCGGCCCGCCTGCTCAGCGAGTTCATTCAACCTGTCCCAGCGCCACAGATGCGGGGCCGCCTTCGATTGGGGATGCACCGGCATCAGGTCGCCGATCTCCGTCCACAGCGGCACCAGCAGCTCCCGCTCGAAGCCGCGATACAGCGCCTCTAGCTCAGGCGATGGATCGGGCTGCCCAGGGGCGGCAACGGCCTTCAACCGCACGGGCGAGGGAGTGACATCGACGGGCATGGTCATGTCCTTTCATTCGGCGAGGCCGATGCTGAGCGTGATCGCGCCGACACCATCTACGCGACCTTCGATGCGGTCGCCGGGTTGCAACGGGCCGACGCCCTCAGGGGTGCCCGTGAAGATCAGATCGCCCGGCTGCAGGTGATAGAACTTCGACAGGTCGGCGATGAGCTCTGGAATGTTCCAGATCAGTTTGGACAGATCCGACGCCTGCCGCTGGTCGCCGTTGACGTTCAAGACCAAAGCTCCCTTGTCGAGGATCGTGCCAGGCATCGGCACGATTTCGGAAACCACCGACGACTGCTCGACATCCTTGCCCAGGTCCCAAGGCCGGCCCTTCTCGCGGGCAACGAGTTGCAAATCGCGACGCGTCATGTCCAAACCGCAGGCGTAGCCATAGATCAACTCGGGAGCCTTGGCGTCGCTGACGCGAAACCCGGGTGCGCCGATCGCCACCACGAGCTCCATCTCGTGCTGATAGTCTTTGGTCCCGGGCGGGTATGAGACGGTGGCACCCGACTCGACGAGCGTTGAGGGCGCCTTGGTGAAGTAGAACGGCACCTCCGCCGACTTGTCGACGGGCCGACCCATCTCGAYKGCATGGGCGTGGTAGTTGCGGCCGACGAAGAAGAGCCGGTTGACCGGCAAGCGCTCGGTCTTGCCGCGCACAGGCAGCGAGTAGACGGGGGGCGGATTCCAGAGGTAGGCGGGCTGGTTCATGTTGGTTCCATTGAAGCTTGGTGTCGACATTCAGGCCACGCGGACGACCGGCGCGTTCTCCAACAGCTCGGGCAATTTGGCGCTCGCGGCTTGGTGATGGGCCGAGGACGACCGGCGGTGGTCGATCAGCAGGACGGCCATCATTCCGATGACAGCCGGTACCGAGATCGCGATGAAGTTCTGCTGCAGCGGCAGCTTCATGCTCACCAGAATGCCGATGACGATCGGCGCCAGGATCGCGCCGGTGCGGCCAATGCCCAACGCCCAACCCAGACCGGTGGAACGCACGGCCATCGGATAGAACTGGCCGGTGTACGCATTGGCAACGATCTGCGTACCAATGGTCGAGGCACCGGCCAGACCCACGACGATGAACAGAGCCGTCGTGGACATCGGCACTCCGAGCAGCGTGATCGAGATGGCGGCCAGCGCATACATCGCCGCCAGCACGAACTTGATGTGAAACCTGTCTGCCAGCCAGCCCCCGCCGACGGCCCCGATGATGGCGCCGCAGTTCAGCACCAGCACGAATGTCAGGGCGGAACCCAGGCTGTAGCCCGCGCCGGCCATCAGTTTCGTGAGCCACGAGCTGAGCGCATACACCATGAACAGGCACATGAAGAACGCGATCCAGAACATCACCGTGCTGAAGCCGCGGCCCTCGGTGAAGAGATGCCGGATGGGGGCGCTGTCGGCCTTGTCTTCCGCCGGCACGGTCAAGCGGTCGCTCGCTGCCGGCTGGTAGCTCGGCTCCACTTTGGAGGCGATTGCCTTCAGTTCCTCGTGGCGGCCCCGGGCAAGCAGAAATGGCATCGATTCCGGCAGCGACTTGAGGATGACGGGAATCAGCAGCACCGGGAGTCCGGCAGCGAAGAACACCGACTGCCAGCCATACGTCTCGATCAAGCCCTTGCCCAGGATCGCGGCCACGACACCACCGACGGCGTAGCCGCTGAACATCAGCGTGACCAGGGTCGCACGGATCTTCTTCGGTGCGTATTCGGTCATGTGCGCGACGACATTCGGCATCACGCCGCCAATGCCAAGCCCGGCAAGGAAACGAGCCAGGCTGAACATCACCGGGTCCTTGGTCAGGCCGGCTGCTGCGGTGAAGATGCTGAACAGAGCGATGCAGATGGCCATGGCCTTGCGACGGCCGATCTTGTCGGCGATGGTGCCCAGGAAGATGGCGCCGAACACCATGCCGAACAGCGCCGAGCTGACCATGAAACCGGCCTGGGTCGGATCGACACCGAGGTCCTTCATGATCGATGGCAGCGCGATGCCGACAACCGCCAGGTCATAGCCATCGAAGATGATGATCAGCGCGCACCAGAACAGCACGAGCCCGTGAAAGCGGTTGAAGCGGGCCTCGTCGGCCAGCTTGTGAACATCGATTTGCCGCATGGCTGTCTCCTGGTGGGTGTCTTGACGACAGTGGTTCAGAGCTTGGACATCGGTATCGACACATCGGCGAGCCGATCGGGGTCGATCGCCTTGCGCTGCTCGATAAGGCGACGAGCAAAGCGCAGGTCACGTGCAGCGTTGGGCCCGATGGCGGCATGGATGACATTGCCATCGAGATAGAACAGCACGAAGCTGTCGGCCCCCGGCGTTCCGCGCGCGACCACGCGATGCGTCGGTGTCGGCACGCCGTAGATCTGCAGATTCATGCCGTACTGATCGGACCAGAACCAAGGCAGAGGTTGATAGTCGACCTCCATGCCGAGTGCAGAGCGCGCCGCGGCGATTCCCTGCTCCTGCGCGTTCTGCCAGGATTCGAGCCGCAGCCTCCGGCCAGCCCACGGGTTCGGTGCCACGGCGACGTCGCCCGCGGCCAGGATGTCGGGATCGGATGTTCTGCAGCGCGAGTCGACGATCACGCCGCCGTCGCACTCGAGACCCGCGCTGCGGGCGATCTCGTCGTTAGGGATGAGTCCGATGCCTGCGACGATGGCGTCGCATGGCAATTCAGTGCCGTCGCCGAGTAAGACCACCGAGCGACCCTCTGCGGTCGACGACACGCCCGTGATGCTGGCGCCCAGCATCACGCGGGTGCCGTGCGTTCGATGCAACGCGAGCAGGTGCTCCGAGATGTCGCGTGGCACGGTGCGCTCGCACAGGCGGCTTTGGGCTTCGATGACGGTCACTTCGGCACCCAACTTGCGGGCCGTTGCCGCAACCTCCAATCCGATCCAGCCTCCGCCGGCCACGACCACGCTTCGCCCCGGCTTCAACGTCGGTGCGAGCGCCAATGCGTCGTCGATTGTTCGCAGCGTGTGGACGGGCACGGCGTCGGCGCCCGGCACCGCGAGGGGGCGAGCGCGGCCCCCTGTGCACAGGATCAGCTTGTCGTAGGCCAGCGACTCGCCGCCCGAAAGTTCGAGCCGCTTCTGCACCCGCTCGATCCGCGTCACGGCGACGCCGGGTCGCCAGTCAAGCTCGAGCGCCTCGAATGCGTCCGCCTTGTGCAGCCTCGTGCTTTGGTGGTCGGCTTCACCGGCCAGCACCGCTTTCGACAACGGCGGGCGCTCGTGCGGCGGGTGCAGTTCGGCGCCGATCAGCACGATCCGACCCTTGAACCCTTCGGCCCGCAGCGTGTGCGCTGCCCAGCCGCCGGCCTGGCCCGCTCCGATGATCACGATCGTCTTGGGCGCGCATGCAGCGGCCGCGACCTCTGGTCGCTCAGCGTTCATGTGGGTCTCCTGAGGTGGTCGACCGGCGTCGTCAGTCGAGGGCGAGCCAGACACGGCCGCCTTCGATCTTCACCGGGTAGCTG
>NZ_JBFUGE010000553.1:0-3974 GCF_056403075.1 Ideonella sp. P3_A4
GTCGGTGCTGCGTCGCTCCTGCGCCGCAACCTGCTGATCTATGGCTTGGGTGGCGTGATCGTCCCGTTCATCGGCATCAAGCTGATCGACATGGCGGTGGCCGCCATGGGCATGGCCTGAGGCCCAAGGAGTTTTTCATGACTGTCTCCACCACCGTGACCGTGGCCACCCCGGCCACCACCTCCGAAGGGCTGCTGCGCCCGGCRATCACGCTGTTCGTCGTGCTGTCGGTCGTCACCGGCTTGGCCTATCCCTTGCTCACGACGGGCGTCGCTCAGGCGGTGTTTCCCGACGCCGCCAACGGCAGCCTGATCATGCTGGAAGGCCAGCCGGTCGGCTCGCGCCTGATCGGCCAGGCCTTCAGCGACCCGAAGCACTTCTGGAGCCGCCCATCGGCCACCACGCCGATGGCCTACAACGCCGCCAACTCGCTGGGCTCACAAGCCGGCCCGTTGAACCCGGCGCTCGTCGACGCGGTGAAAGGCCGCGTCGAGGCTCTGCGCACAGCCGACCCCGGCAACACCGCGCCGGTGCCTGTCGACCTGGTCACGACCTCGGCCAGTGGCTTCGACCCGCACATCAGCCGTGCGGCAGCCGACTACCAGCTGGCCCGCGTGGCCAAGGCGCGCGACCTGCCCGAGGCGCAGGTGCGTGCGCTGGTCGACCAGCACACCGAAGGCCCGTGGCTCGGCTTCATCGGCGAGCCGCGGGTCAACGTGCTGATGTTGAACCTGGCACTGGATGCGCTTCCGGCCCGCTGACGGAGTTGGGGAGCAAAGGGACGTGCGAAGATGGATGATCGAGCTCGGACCTTCCCCTATGCTGATCAACTGCGTTGCCTACGAGGACGGCCGCAAGCTGGCCGACATCACGGTCGAGGACATCAGCGACTACCTGGTGCGCCCAGGCTGCTTCGTCTGGGTCGCGCTGCGCGATGCCACCGATGACGAGCTGGCACAGATGCAGGTCGAATTTGGCCTGCACGAACTGGCGGTCGAGGATGCGCGCCATGGTCACCAGAGACCGAAGCTTGAAGAATACGGCGGCACGCTGTTCGTGGTGATGCACCTGCTCGAGCCGGAGCACGGCGAGCTGCACATCGGCGAGGTCGACATCTTCGTCGGCCCGAACTTCGTGCTTTCGATCCGCAACCGAAGCTCGCAGCACTTTCTCGGCGTGCGTGAACGCTGCGAGCGCGAACCGCAGCTGTTGCGCCACGGCGCGGGTTTCGTCTTCTATGCGCTGATGGATGCCGTCGTCGACCGCTATTTCCCGCTGCTCGACACCATCGAGACCGAGCTGGAAGGCATCGAGGCGCAGATCTTCGACCGCGGCGCGGCACGCTGGAACATCGAGCGGCTGTATGTGCTCAAGCGTCGCGCCACCGTGTTGCGCCACGCGGTGGCGCCGCTGCTGGAAGCCACTTCCAAACTGCATGGGGGCCGTGTGCCAGCGGTGTGTGTGCAGACGCAGGAATACTTTCGCGACGTGCACGATCACCTGGCCCGCATCAACGCCTCGATCGACGCGATACGCGACACCATCGGCACGGCGATCCAGGTCAACCTGTCGATGGTGACGATCGAAGAGAGCGAAACCACGAAGCGCCTGGCTGCCTGGGCGGCCATCTTTGCGGTGTCCACCGCGCTGGCTGGTATCTGGGGCATGAACTTCGAAGGCATGCCCGAATTGAAATGGCAGTACGGCTACCCGATGGCCCTGGGCTTGATCGGCACCGCAGCCGGTGTGCTGTGGTGGCGCTTCCGCCGCGCCGGGTGGCTGTGAGGAGCCCACCGTTGAGCGACAGCCGTCCCGACCCGGATGCTCTGCTGCAGCGCGTGCAAGCCGAAGAAGCGCGCGCGCGGCGTGGCCGGCTGAAGATCTTCTTTGGTGCTTCAGCCGGTGTCGGCAAGACCTTCGCGATGCTGGCCGCGGCCCGTGCGGCACATGGGCAGGGCGCCACCTTGCTGGTCGGGTTGATCGAAACCCATGGTCGCGCAGACACCGAGGCCATGGCGCGTGACCTGCCATTGCTGCCGCGTAAAGCCATCACCCACCGCGACCGTGTGCTGCAAGAGTTCGACCTCGACGCAGCACTGGCCTGGGCCAAGGACCACCCGGACGCGCTGGTGCTGCTGGACGAGCTGGCGCACAGCAATGCGCCCGGCTCGCGCCACCCGAAGCGCTGGCAGGACGTGGAAGAGCTGCTCGACGCCGGTGTCGACGTCTGGTCGACGATGAACGTGCAGCACCTGGAGAGCCTGAACGACATCGTCAGCGGCATCACCGGCGTGCGCGTCTGGGAGACCGTGCCTGACCGCATCTTCGACAAGGCCGACGAGGTGGTGGTGGTCGACCTGCCGCCGGACGAGTTGCTGCAGCGGCTGTCCGCCGGCAAGGTCTATGTGCCGCAGCAGGCCGAGCGGGCGGCCAAGAACTTCTTYCGCAAGGGCAAYCTGMTGGCGCTGCGCGAGCTGGCKCTGCGCCGCACCGCTGATCGTGTCGACGACGAGATGCAGGCCTATCGGCGCCAGAACACCACCACTCGCGTGTGGCCCACGCGCGAAGCGCTGCTGGCCTGCGTGGGGCCTGGCGAGCACGGTGAGAAGGTCGTGCGCAGCTGCGCACGGCTGGCGGCGCAGCTCGATGTCAGCTGGCACGCCGTGCATGTCGAGACACCTGCGCTGCAACAGCTGCCCGAAGCCGAGCGCCAGCACGTTCTGCGCGTGTTGAAGCTGGCGCAAGAGCTCGGTGCCAACACCGCCACGCTGGCCGCGCCCGAGGTCGGGCCGGCGCTGGTGCGCTACGCACGCGAGCACAACCTGGCACGGTTGGTGGTGGGCCGGCGCGAGAAGCGCTGGCGCTGGCCGTGGCAAAGCACGCTGGCCGACACCGTGGCCGCCCGCGGGGATGATCTGGATGTGCTGCAGGTGGCGTTGCCAGCCGTGGTGGCCACGCACCGTGGCCAGACATCGCATGCCAGCCAGCCCGACGCCGATGGAAACCGTTGGATCGGCTATGTGGCGGCAGTGCTGGCCTGTTGCGGCGTCACGCTGGCGGCCACACCGCTGCTCGGCGTGCTGGAGCTGACCAACATCGTGATGCTGTTCCTGCTCGCGGTGGTCGGCGTCGCGCTGCTGTGGGGGCGCGGGCCGGCCGTGCTGGCCGCGTTCGTCGGCGTCGCGTTGTTCGACCTTTTCTTCGTGCCGCCACGCTTCACCTTCGCGGTCAGCGACGCGCAGTACCTGGTCACCTTCGCCGTGATGCTGGTCGTCGCGCTGGTCGTGGGTCAGCTCACCGCGGGCCTCAAGGTCCAGGCCGAAGCCGCCACCCAGCGCGAGCAGCGGGTGAGGGGGCTGTACGAGATGTCGCGTGACCTGTCGGGGGCGCTGCTGACCGATCAGGTGGCCGAGATCGGGGCCCGCTTCCTGCTGGCCGAGTTCGGTGCCAAGAGCGCGTTGCTGGTGGCCGGCGCCGACGACCGGCTGCAACTGGCACTGGGTGCCACCGCCCCGGTCGACATGGGTGTAGCRCAGTGGGCCTACGACCGTGGCGAGCTGGCCGGCCGCGGCACTGACACGCTCCCCGCCAGCGCCTGCCTGGTGCTGCCGCTGAAGGCGCCCATGCGTTTGCGTGGCGTGCTGGCGATCGAGCCGGCCGATGCGCGGATGTGGGGGCCGGAGCAGCGGCGCGTGCTGGACACCTGCGCATCGCTGATCGCGATCTCGCTGGAGCGTATCCACTACATCGATGTGGCGCAGTCGACCACGCTGCAGATGGAGTCAGAGCGCTTGCGCAACTCGCTGCTGTCGGCGATCTCGCACGATCTGCGAACGCCGCTGGCGGCGATGATGGGCTTGGCGGATTCGCTCGCGCTGACTCGCCCACCGTTGAGTGGCCAGCAACAGGAGATCGCCGAGTCGATGCGCCAGTCGGCGCTTCGCATGAACGCCCAGGTGGCCAACCTGCTGGAC
>NZ_JBFUGE010000554.1:0-3969 GCF_056403075.1 Ideonella sp. P3_A4
GTTCCTGCCCGAGTTCTGGGCGCATCCCTATGGCCCGCTGCTGAAGAACCTGCCGATGTTGGCGCTGATAGGGATCGTCGCGTGGCTCGAACCAGCGCGCCGGAAATAGCCGATTTGCGCAACCCTGCGACCACGGCCGCAGGGCATCCGTTCGACGACGGGTTCAGCCGGCGCAGGGGCCGCCTTGTGCCATCGCCGCCTGGAAGCGCTCCTTCAGCTGCGCCGACGGCACGTCTTCCTTGTGGGTCGCAATCAGCCAGCTGTGGCCGAACGGGTCGATCACGCCACCGGCGCGGTCGCCCCAGAACTGGTCCATCAGCGGCATCATCGGCTTGGCGCCGGCGTCGATCGCGCGCTGCACGACCTTGTCGCAATCGGGCACGTAGAAGGTCACCGTGGTCGACGTGCCGCCCACGGCCAGCGGGCTCAACGCGCCCATCTGCGGCCTCTCTTCGGTCAGCATGAAGCTGGCCGGGCCGATCTGCAGCTGGCAATGCACGACGGCGCCGGTCGGGTCATCGAGCCGTTCGACGATCTCGGCGCCGAAGACGCGCTGGTAGAACGCGATCGCGTCGCCTGCGCCGCGGATGGTCAGGTAAGGGATGGCGCCGATCGGGGCCGGCACCGGGGTCACTTTGCTCATGTCTTTTCGCTCCTGTTGAATGGTGAAGCGCCTGGGCGCCTCATCCACACGACGAAGCGGGCGCAGCGAAATCGACAAGGGCCAGCCAAGAGTTTGTAACTCCGGCGCCTTTCGCTCCCTCGCCGTCCGACCCTTCCCTCGTGCTCGGGCTCGGGGTCGGGTCGCGGCGACCACTCACTTGAGCCTGAGCCGGTAGATCGTGCCCAAGTCAGCGGTGCCACCCTGGGTGGTGACCCCGTAAAACTCGCCATTGCCCGTGGCGATCAAGCCGGCTCCGGGGCTTCGCCCATTCAGTGAATCGGGCCCGAACGAGTGGAGCTGGGTGAAAACGCCGTCTGCCGTGACGCGATAGATCGAGCCCAGGTCGTACTTCCCTTCGTGGGACGTGACGCCATAGAAATAGCCGTCGGCCAGCACGAGCCCCGAACGCCCGGTGTAGRTTGCCGGCTTCGCGAAGGAATGGACCAGGGTCACGTTGCCATCGAAGTCCATTCGATAGAAGGTTCCTCCGCCATGGGCGCCACCACCGCCAGTGACGGCGTACAGAAAGCCATCCGGTGCCTCCACGAACGAAGTGCTTCCGCAGCCAATCTCGTCGTCGCACTTGAAAGAGTGGATGATTTCAAAGCCGCCGCTCGGGCTCAACCTGTACACGCCGCCATCGTCGTATGCACCGCCATGGGCACTGCCGTAGATGTAGCCGTTGCTCGCCTGCACCAATCGGTCCAGACCAGGGGCATAGAGGTTGTCTTTGCGGTAGCTGAACTCATAGAGCACCGCAAAGTCACCGCCAGCGGACACCTTGAAGACGCTGCCCTCCCCGATCCCCTTACCACTGCCCGTCGTCCCATAGAAGTAGCCGTCACTGGCTTGCAGCAGCGGCGCCCATGGGTAGGCTCCCTCGGGAAGGTCGTAGTTGAACGCGTGGACGATCGTGACGTGCCCGGCTGGCGTCATCTGGTAGACGACCCCGTCGCGAAAGACGCCTCCGCCGCTCCCGCCGTAGTACATCCCATCGGTGCCTTGCACCAAGCCTGATGGATGGACGGGGGCGCGGCGGTGCCTGTCGAATTGGTGCAGCACCTCGAAGTGGCCATTGCGCGTCATCTGAAAGGCGGTGCCGCCGTTGTCGAGCTCGCCGCCTTGCCCGGCGACGCCATGCAGCTTGCCGTCCGTCGCGAGGATCAGTCCTGTTTGAGGCCACTGACCATCTGGCCCTTCGAAGCTGTGCATGGTCTTGACCGACACCAAGCTGGCAAGGTCATCGAACGGCTCGGTCGTTTGCCCGGTCTGGGCGCACGTCAGGCTGGCGCACAGGCTTAGCAGAAGCAGACCCCGCCGAAGCCGGGGCGACTCGTTGTCATGGCGTTGCATAGAACCTCCTTCGAATCTCAAGATCGAAGCGGGCCGGCCGGTCAAGGTCGCCTCGTTGAGCGTTCCGATGCGCACCGTGGGCTGAAGACTGCCAGTTCGATGGCGAACGCTTGTCTATACAGACGGAAAATGACGGCCAAGTCAGACATCGAAGATGCGCGGCGAAAAACCGCCTCGCGCCCGAGCAACAGCTGCCGACAGTGCGCCGGAGCTGTGGAACCGGATTCAGCCCGTGCCGGTGACCCGGGCGAGCATGAGGCAACACAGCATCAAGTTGAAACGCGACGCCGCTCTTGCCTTTATCGGCCGTATTCCCAGTCCCACGGCGTACCGGTCTCGCCGAGCAGCAGCCCCACCAGGTCTGGAAAGATGGTTTCGGCCCGCACATCGTTGGCCAACAGCACCGCACAGCTGCGGCTCTTTTCGACACAGACCCAGGTGTTGCCGGTGCTGTCGTTGTGGCCACCCTTGAAGAAGCCCGGGCCCTGCGGACCCTCGAAGACGACCACGCCCAGGCCGGCGGCCAGATCGCGCCGGCGCTTGTCGAGCGGCAGTTCGGGCAACAAGGTGGGGAACTGGTGCGCGGTGGTGATGGGCCACTGTGCTCGGGTCAGATCGGCCCTGGCCTGCGCCGACAGGCCATCGCCGCGCATGAAGCCGGCCGCAAACTTGGCGAAGTCGTCGATCGTGGTGTCCATGGAACCGGCGGCGCGCACCTTGCTGCGCTCGTCGTGCGTCTGCGGCTCGCCATTGGCCTTGAAGCCATCGGCCAGGTTGTCGGCAAAGTCCGCCCGCCAGACCATGCTGGTGCGCCGCATGCCGAAGCGGTCGAACACGCGGCGCTGCATCTCCGCCCCGAGCGCCAGGCCCAGGCCACGCTCCAGCACGAACTGCAGCAAGACGATGCCGTCGCCGGAGTACGCGTAACGTGACCCGGGCTCGAAGTGGATGCGCAGCTTGCCGTCGGGTTCGAGAAAGGTGAAATTGGCGAAGCCGCCCCGGTGGCTGAGCAGGATGCGCGGCGTCAGCTTGCGCCAACGCTCGTCGCCTTTCAGGTCCTGCCAGGGCACATAGCGGTTGTCGGGCGGGTACGACGGCAAGGGCTCACTCAGGTAGAGCTCGATCGGCTTGTCGAGATCGACCTTGCCTTCATCGACCAGCTGCGCCACGGTGTAGGCGAACACCGCCTTCGTGAGAGAGGCACCGTACATCACCGTGCCGAGCTGCAGCGGATCGCCCTTCTCGTTGCGCTTGCCATAGGCCTTCACATAGGCGACCTGGCCGTCTTCGATCAGCGCCAGCGCCAGGCCCTTGACGCGCGCCGAGGCCATCAGGCGTTGCACCTCGGCATCGATCTTCTCGGGTGCGGGCGCGGCGAAAGAAGCGGCGTGGGCTGCGCCGACGGCGCATGCCAGCGCCATGGCAAGTCGTTTCATGCGGTCTCCATTCAGGCGCGATGGTAGGCGGCGAACGCTTCGGCGCTTGTGCCACGGGGAGACACGCCGCTAAGATCGAAGCAAAGGCCCGCCACGCCGCAGGCCAGGGAGTCGAAGCGCTTGTGAACGAGACCGTCGAAGATCCCGGCCAAGTCAACCCGCATTACCTGAACCATGTGGTCGCCACCACGGCAAACCACGCGGTCGAGGTGACGGAAGACATCGTCACAGGCAATGGCATCAAGCTGCTGGCCAAAGGCGCGCGGATCGACCCCGGCGTACGCGAGCGCCTGCTGCAGCACAAGCTGCAAAAGCCGCTGGAAGACTGTGTGCAGGTCGTCGGTGGCGTGGTGCCCGAACGCTTCGGCCCGATTGCCGATGCGCTGCTGACCGAGTACCCGCTGGTCGCCACGCTGTGCCAGCCCGAAGGTTCGGCGCAGCCGATTCCCGCGTCGTTGATGCGGCTGAAGCTGTCGGCGCCGGTGCAGTCGTTGCTGACGGTCTATGGCGAATACC
>NZ_JBFUGE010000555.1:0-3966 GCF_056403075.1 Ideonella sp. P3_A4
ACTCACTGATTGCCGCCCTCGTTGCGCACCTCTCGGCGCCCGTGGCAGCAAGCGTCAAGGGGTTGTCCACGCGGGCACGTGATCGGGTGGTCGATCTCATCGAGGCCGGTTTCGCCGGCCCAGTCTCGCTGCAGGAACTGGCCGATGCAGCCGGCCTGGGCATGCGCCAGTTTTCGCGCGCGTTTCGCGAGGCCACGGGACGTTCGCCGCACCAGTACCTCCTGCACCGGCGTGTCGAACACGCGAAAGTGCTGATCCGCCAGGGCTTGCCGCTCGCGCAGGTCGCCGTGCAGTGCGGCTTCTGCGACCAGAGTCAGCTGACCCGGACTTTCATGCGACAGGTCGGCACGACACCCGGCCGCTTCCAATCCCACTTGGCGCGCTGAAGAGGGCCGTTCGCACCATCAAGAACTGGCCAAGACCGGCGGCTCATCCCCACGCTTGCCGGCGCGTCGTTTGTTTGTGGTGCCCCTACGGCTGACCCCACCACGTCATCGAAATGACATCGGGCCCTAGTGCAATGCGGCCTCCTCCAAGCAGCGCGCAGCCAGTGCGCCGTTCGCGAGACGATGACATTTCACTGCACTCACGAAACCATTCCTGCGCCCGACTTGCCTCCAGAACTCGAGAGCAGTCCGCAGGTTGCATGGCTTACGCCTCGCGATGTGCCCGCCCTTCTGGACCTCGAGTGCGAAAAGTGGGACCACGAACAGGCTGCATCAGGGGCTGATCTCGAGACGCGCATCGGTGTCCATCCTGAGCTGTCGATGGGGGCGTTCTGCCCGCTCACTGGCCGGGCCCTCGCCTCGCTTTTTCTGAAGCCGGTTCCCGCCGAATTTTGGCGCAACGCTGACACGTGGCAGGAATGCGTCGACATGCCGTCAGCACCCAACAGCCAGTCGCTGTTCGGCATCAGCCTGAGCAGCCGGGAACCGTCCGCCGTCGACGCGATCCTCAGCTTCTTCTGGCCACGGGCACTGAAGAACGGCTTTCGCCACATCTACCTGGGGTCGCCCATTCCGGGCCTGCGGGACTGGCTGCGGCGGCACCACATGGGCCGTGTCGAAGACTACGTGAATCGCGAGCATGCCGGCCGGTGTGCCGATTCACAGCTGCGCTACTACCACTCGCGTGGATTCAAGAAGATCGTCTGCGTCAAGCCGGGCTATTTCCCCCATGCGCGTTCGCTCGACTACGGGGTGATCTTGCGGGGCACGATCCCGCTGTCGACGCTGGCTCCGGTGTGGCGAACCCTTCCACTGCATTCGACAGAACGCATCACCCAGCACCTGACAGGGCTGCTGTGAGCAAGATGCCGTGGACCATCGGCCCGGCACACCGACACACCCRTTGGCTCGCTGACATGCCGAGCGTCCTGTTCCTGCTCGGTGTTGTCGCCAACACGGCGTTGATCGTCGGCATGGAGCACACCGGATCGCGAGTACTTCTTGCCCTGGTGCAGGCGTTGCTTTTGAAGGGCTGCCAGGAAGCGAAGCATCAGTGCGTGCATCGAACCTTCTTGAGAAGCCGTCGAGCCAACGACATGGTGGGCACACTGTGCGCCGCGTTGGTCGGAGTGAATTTCGTCGCCTACCGGTACTTCCACTTCCAGCACCATCGGGCGCCTTGCACCGACGACGATCCCGAAGGGCGGCTGTACGCGTTGAGTTGGCGAACACGTTGGATCTGGCTGCTGGCGCCGCTTGAAGTGCCTTGGGTGGCGTTCCACATCAACCGGGTCGCTTGGCCGATGGTGCCGGTGAGACACCACAAATGGCGAGCGGCAGCAGCTGTGTACGGGTTGGCATTCGCGGCATTGCTGTGTCTGCTCGCATGGCGCTTTCCACAGGCGGTGCTGTGGGCCTACGCCGTCCCGCTCTTGCTGTTCTCGTGGGCTGATTTCCCGCTGACGCAGTCGGAACATTACGGTGCCCCGGTGCTACCGGCGGCTTGCCGTCGCGACCCTGATGCCGTAACGAACGACGTCGTCCTGCCGGCTGGCTTGGGGTGGCTGACCCTGCACGCTTCGCTGCACCGCGTGCATCATCGCCACCCCGGCTCGCCATGGCATGAAGCGCCGACCCGCCTGCGGGCCGATGCCTTGGCAGCGCCGATCCCGTATGCCCAGTTCGTCCGCCGCTGGCTGGTCGAAGGCCCGCGTCGGTGGGCAAGATAGTGGCGGCTCCATGACCACCGTTCCACCTGGCGCATCCCGGAACCCGGTGCCCTGGAACCGCACAATTCCACGCAGCCGGCTGTTCGATGCCTTGTCGCTGTTGCTGCCGGCCGGCGAGGCATTCGTGATAGCGACACTCGAACAATGGCGCAGGGAGACAGACAGCGCGATTGCCGCGCCGGTGCAGGCCGAAGTCGATCGGCTCCTGCGCGAGGAGCGCGCGCATCAGCGGGCCCACGCACGCTACAACCAGGCGCTCGTCGCCGAGACGCCAGCCGCGAGTGCCGCAGCGCTGCGCGCCAGCCAAGCGGCCGATGGGTTGGCTGGCTTGAGCTTGCCCATGAAGCTGGCGCTGACGGTCGCCTTCGAACACCTGACCACCGTGCTGTCGCGCGAGATTCTGGACCGGCCCTACTTGCTCCCTGACGATGGCTCCATGCACAGCCGCACCTGGCGCTGGCATGCGCAGGAAGAAGTGGAACACAGCCATGTCGCGGCAGAAGTGGCTGCGCTGTCGAGCATTGGCCACGCCAGGCGTTCCTTGGCGCTGTGCCTGGCCACCGCCTACCTCTCGTTCGACGTGCTGCTCTGCTGGTGCGCGCTGTGTCGCTGCGACATCGCCAGCAAGGGCACGACCTGGTGGCGCCTGCTGGTCGACACCTCGAGCTTCGTGCTATGGGGCCTGCCATCGCTGGCGCGCATGGCAATCGGCTGGAGCCGGGGCTTGCTCCCAACGCGCGTCGGATGGACATAGGGCACCGCCTGCGTTGTCCAGCCTGAAAACCAGAGGCCAAGGCGAGCGTTCAGCTCGGCCTTGAGCGCCCCCTTGTGATGCGTTAGGCATGCGCCAGGCGCAGCCTGACATTTACATCTTGTACCAGTCAGTTTGCAAGTTAGGTGTTTGGCCTTGGCGCCCGGCACCCTATGGTCTCGATGTCACCCGACAAATACTTTTCAAACCAACAGGAGTACCCATGACTCGTTCGTTTTCGCGTTGGCTGCCCAGTGCTGCCGCCATGCTCGTCGCCTTCGGCGCCACCGCGGCGATCGGAGCGCCGGTCTACAAGATCGAGGCCGTGCCCGCCGCGGGCGGCTACACGCCTACGTCGGCCCAGGTCATCAACAGCAAGGGCTGGGTGATGGGCTTGGCGAGCACGGCTCACAACCAGAGTTCGGCCTGCTATGTTTTCGCCAACGGGGTCACCAAGCTGCTGCCGGGCAGCGAGTTCGCCTATTGCCACGGCCTGAACGACTTGGGCGACGTGGTGGGAGAAGTGGACACCCAAGCCTACGTATGGCCCCACGATGGCAGCCCGCGCCAGCCACTGACTGGCATGCGCTACGCCACGTCCATCAACAACCTGGGCCAGGTCGCCGGCGGCGCCCTGTTTGACGGAGTCAACCTGCACGCTGCCTTCTACGACAACGGCACGCTGACCGACATGGGCACCTTGGGTGGCACCACCAGTTTGGCCTTGAAGATCAACGCGTCGGGGTGGGCGACCGGTCGTGCCGAAATTTCGCCGACGGATGCGGAACGCGCTTTCCGTTGGAAGCCGGGCAAGTCGATGAAAGAGCTGGACCACCTGGCGGGTTGGGACAGCGGCGGGCAGGACATCAATGACCGCGGCCATGTGCTCGGCGACACGGTCAACGAAAAGTCCACCCTGGTCGCCTTCATCGACAAGGGCCACGGCCAACCCATAGRGATCGTGCCTTCGATCGATGGTTTGGACATGTCGGGTGCCGCCATCAACGGCAGCGACGAGGTGCTGGCCAACATCTGGAAC